>NZ_JAAGPQ010000018.1:0-110859 GCF_017104985.1 Paraburkholderia sp. Ac-20342
GCGGCCGCCGCGACGAGCGCGCCGCCCTGCATGACACCGCGCATGAGCGCGCGCGGCGGGCGGGGCAGGCGACGTGGGCGAGGTGGGCGGTGGAACCGGGCAAACATCATGGTTTATCTCCTGATTTACCGCGCAACAGCGATTCGGGATGGCGCTCCAGATAATCCGACAGCGCATTGAGCGACTGCAACGTGCGCGTCAGTTCCTGCAACGCCTGATGAACGTCGGACTGCAACGGCGAGTCCTGCTGCAAGGTCGCCTCGGCCGAGCTGAAGGTCTGCTTCGCGGCCGAGAGCGTGTCGCGCGCCTGCGGCACGACTTCCGTGTCGAGGCGCGAGAACAGCTGGTCGGCATTCTTCAGCGCGCTGTTCAGGTTGTTGCCGATCTGGTCGAACGGCACCTTGTCGAGCTTCTTCGCGATGTCGGCAACCTGCAGCTGCAATTCGTCGAGCGTGTTCGGAATGGTCGGCAGCTCGATCGGATCGTTCGTCACGTCGACGCTGGCAGGCGGCGCTTTCGGGAAAATATCGAGCGCCACGTAGAGCTGGCTCGTAATCAGGTTGCCGGTGCGCAGCTGGCCGCGCAGCCCGTGCTTGACCAGTTGCGCGAGCAGGTTCTGACCGGCGAGCGTGCCCGGGGCCGGCGCGGTTTCGCGGAAGCGCTTGCCGAGGCGGTCCGGATACACGTTCATCGTGACCGGCATCGTGAAGCTGCGCGTCTTCGGGTCGTAGTCGATGCCGATGTTGGTCACCTGGCCGAGCACGATGCCGCGGAAGTCGACCGGCGCGCCGATCGACAGCCCGCGCAGCGACTGGTTGAAGTTCATCACGACGCGCAGCGGGATGCCGTCCGGTTCGCGCATCGCGTCCGCTTCGTCGGAGCCGAGGCGGAACGTCTGGTTGTTCGGCGCCTGCGGGCCCATGTTCTGGCCGAGCGGCGACTGGAACGACAGGCCGCCGACGATCACCGTCGCGAGCGACTGCGTGTTCAGCTTGAAGCCGCTCGAATCGAGCCGCAGATCGACACCGCTCGCATGCCACCAGCGCGTGTTGGTGCCGACGTACTGGTCGAACGGCGCGGACACGAACACCTGCATCGTCACGCCGGTGCCGTCCTTGTCGAGCGAGAAGCCGACTACCTGGCCGACCTGCACGCGCCGGTAGAAGATCGGCGAGCCGATGTCGATCGAGCCGAGCGAGTCGCCATGCAGCGTGTACTGGCGGCCCTTCTGGTCGCCGGTGATCGGCGGCGGCGTTTCGAGGCCGACGAAGCTCTTTTCCGTTTCGGTCGAGCGGCCCGCGTCGGCGCCGATATAGGCGCCCGAAAGCAGGGTGGTCAGACCCGACACGCCGCTCGCGCCGACCCGCGGGCGCACGACCCAGAAGCGCGAGTCCTTGACCGCGAACTGTTCGCCTTCCTTGGTGAGCTGCACCTGCACGAGCACGTGCGACAGATCCTGCGCGAGCCTGATCGTCTTGACCGAGCCGACGTCGACGTCCTTGTACTTGACCTTGGTCTTGCCGGGCTCGAGCCCTTCGGCACTGATGAAGCTGATCGTGATGACGGGCCCGCGCTCGGTCACAGACTTGACCACGAGCGCGATGCCGATCAGCGCGGCGATCAGCGGAATCACCCAGACGAGCGAGGGCAGCCAGCGGCTGCGCGGCTCGATGTCGGGGTCGGGCAGATGAGGCGGCAGCTTCGGTCCGTTCGAATCGTGGCGCGGCGCATCGTCGGAAGCGGGCGTCGGTCCTTGCGGGCTAGTCATGATGAGGGTCCTGAGGTTGGGAGGGGCTGCCTTCCACGGGGTCCCAGATGAGCCGTGGATCGAATTGCATGGAGGCGATCATGGTCAGGATCACGACCGAGCCGAACGCGATCGCGCCCGGTCCGGCCGTGATCACGGCCAGCGACCTGAAGCGCACGAGTGCCACCGTGAGCGTGACGACGAACACGTCGAGCATCGACCAGCGGCCGATGCGCTCGACCATCCGGTAGAGCGTCGTGCGCTGCTGCGGACGCCAGCGCGAGCGGCGCTGCGCCGTGGCGGTCAGCAGCGCGAGCACGCCGAGCTTGAGCATCGGCACCATGATGCTCGCGATGAACACGATCACCGCGAGCGGCCAGTCGCCCGAGGTCCAGAAATAGACGACGCCGCTCATGATGGTGTCGTCCTCGGAGCCGAGCAGCGACGCGGTGTGCATCACGGGCAGCAGGTTCGCGGGAATATACAGCAGCGCGGCCGCGATCAGCAGTGCCCAGGTACGCGTCAGGCTGTCGGGATGGCGCGAGTGCAGGTGCGCGCCGCAGCGTCCGCAGTGCTGCGGCGCGCGCGAGCGCACGCGCGGCTCGACGCGTCCGCACGCATGACAGGAAATGAAGCCCGCGCGTTTCGCGGTGACGTATTTCATCGCGGGTTCATCCTTCGCGTCGAGTGGGCGGCAGCGGCCGCTTGCCGCGCCGGCCGAGTTCGTCGGCGAGGTCCCACAGCACGGCCGGGTCGAACGTGACGACCACGGCGAACATCAGCGTGAGCGCGCCGAACGCGAACAGCGCCGCTTCGGGGATCACGCGCGCGAGGCTCACCATCTTCACGATCGTAATCAGCACGCCGAGCATGAACACTTCGATCATGCCCCACGGCCGCACGAACTGGATCGCGCGCAGCACGCGGTTGAAGTGGCTCGGCACGTAGCCCGCGCGCAGCGGCACGAGCACGTAGAGCAGCGCGACGAGTTCGGTGAGCGGAAAGAGGATCGTCGAGCAGAACACCATGACCGCGACGATCTGCATGTCCTCGCCCCAGAGCGCGACGAGCGCACCGAACAGCGTGGTCTGCGAGGTGATGCCGTTGGTTTCGAGTTCGACGATCGGAAAGCCCTGCGCGATCAGGAACGTGATCAGCGCGGCGAGCGTCATCGCGCAGATCGCGTCGAGCTTGCGCGAGACGCCGCGATAGAGCGTTGCGCCGCAACGCGGACAGCGCGCGGCAGTGCGGCCGACAAGCCGTGGCTTGCGGAACAGCGTATCGCATTCATGGCACGCGATCAGATTGTCATGTTCCATGCGGTAGATGGGCTAACGACGTGGAAGGCGGCGTGCAAGGTCCGTTGTGCCCGCTTGTGCCTGCTTGTTGCCTGGGTTATTGCCTGGTTATGGCCTGTTTATGCCGGGCTTATCCCTGTGCATGCCCGTTGTGCAGGGCGCAGCGGGCGGCGGGGTGGAGCAATAGTACCAAACGCGCCCCGCCACCGCCGCTATGCGCCGTAGCAAAGTTCGGACCTGTCCGCCCCGTGCCGCGACAGCCGGCTTGCCGTGCCTGGAGTAGCATGGCGGCCTTGGCGTGTGTCGCAGCAGGGCTCCCACCGCAGGCAACGCGAAATGGCGGGGAATAGCCGGGCAAGCCGCGCCGTTAACTTCCATCCGACTGCGTTCCCTCCGACTGCGTTGCTCCGTCATGCCACTCAATCCTTCGTTCGGTACCCGGGAGTCGTACACGCGGACCGCCATCGCGTTTCACTGGCTGATCGCGCTCCTGATCGTCTGCGGCTTCGCGCTCGGCTGGGTGATGACCGACATCCCGGGCTTCACGCCTGCCAAGCTGCGTTATTTCTCCTGGCATAAATGGATCGGCGTGACCGTGTTCGCGCTCGCGATTGTGCGCATCCTGTGGCGCGCGACGCACGCCGCGCCGCCGTTGCCGCGCCGCATGCCCGCCTGGCAGCGCGGCGGCGCGCATCTCGTGCACCTGCTGCTGTACGCGCTGATGATCGCGATTCCCGCGTCCGGCTATCTGTATAGCTCGGCGGCCAACGTGCCGGTCGTCTATCTCGGGCTGATTCCGCTGCCGCGCCTGATCGCGCCGGACCCGCATCTCAAGGACCTGCTGAAGAACCTGCACATCGCGCTCAATTACACGTTGCTCGTGCTGGTCGCGCTGCACGTCGCGGCCGCACTCAAGCATCAATGGCTCGATCGCGACGGGCTGCTTTCGCGCATGCTCCCTTTTCTCAAATAAGGACAACCATGAAGGTCTCGTTTTATCGCTATATGCTCGCCGCGTTCGCGGCGGCCTCGCTGACCGCCGCCGGCGCGGCGCTCGCGCAGGTCGACGTCGCGAAGAGTTCGGTGACGGCCACCTCGAAGCAGATGAACGTGCCGGTCGAAGGCAAGTTCGGCAAGTTCAGCGCCGAGGTCAGCTTCGATCCGGCCAGGCCCGCGGCCGGCAGCGCGCAGATCAACATCGACGTCGCCAGCTACGACCTCGGCGACGAGAGCTACAACGAGCAGGTGCGCGGCAAGGAATGGTTCGACGCGAAGACGTATCCGGGCGCGACGTTCGTGTCGAGCGCGATCGCGCCGGCCGGCGGCGGCAAGTTCAACGTGACGGGCAAACTGTCCATCAAGGGCAAGTCGCAGACCGTGGTCGTGCCGGTCACAGTGGCGCAGCAGGGCGCGCTGCAGACCTTCGACGGTGCGTTGCCGATCAAGCGCTCGCAGTTCGACATCGGCACCGGCGAGTGGAAGGACACTTCTGTCGTCGCCGATGAGGTGCTCATCAAGTTTCATCTCGTTGTCGCGCACAAGTAGTGCGCGGCCGGCTTCTTCCTGATTTCTTACCGCCATCCAGGAGCATGAATTGAAAACGTCCATGTCGATCGCTGTCGGTGCGCTGGCATCCTCCCTTTCGCTCGGCGCGTTTGCCGCCGATACCTATATGCTCGATCCGACTCACACGTATCCGAGCTTCGAGGCGGATCACTTCGGCGGCCTGTCGATCTGGCGCGGCAAGTTCACGAAGACCACCGGCACGGTGACGCTCGATCGCGCGGCGAAAACCGGCACGGTGGACGTAACCGTCGATCCCGCTTCGGTGCAGACCGGCAACGGCAAGCTCGACGAGCACCTGAAGGCGGCCGAGTTCTTCGACGTCGCCCAATATCCGGGCGTGACCTACAAGGGCACCGGGATTAAATTCGACGGCGACAAGCCGGTCGAGGTGATCGGCAACCTGACGATTCGCGGCATCACGAAGCCGGTGAATCTGAAGATCGATTCGTTCAAGTGCATGCCGCACCCGGTGCTCAAGCGCGAAGTCTGCGGCGTCGAGGCGAGTACCGAATTCAACCGCGCCGATTTCGGCATGGACTTCGGCGCGAAGTACGGCTTCGGCATGGAGACGCGTTTGCATATCCAGTCCGAAGGCATCAAGCAGCAGTAAACGCGCTGCTTTCGCGACTACCGTCGCCGCGAAGCGAGCCGCGCACTGTCTCGCTTCGCGCTGCGCCGCAACACGAAAACCGCTTCGATCGCTCGCACGACGAAGCGGTTTTTTACCGCTGCTACCGAATGCCGCGCCCTTATGGGGCCGGCCTCCGCTATTTGCCGCTCGCCTCGTTTTATTTTTTCAGTTAAATAGAACGCATGAAGCCATGCCGGTGATGCGCGTAGCCGGTGCGGCCTGCGCGGCACAGCGCCTTCGCCGATAAATATTGCGCGCGGCACAGGAGATCGGGATGAATGCAACGACAGCAGCAAGCGTCGCGGGAAGCCGGCACAGCTCGTGGCGCGCCGTGGCGGCGGCCTCGATCGGCAACGCGCTCGAATGGTTCGATCTGGTCGTGTACGGCTTTTTCGCCGTCATCATCTCGAAGCTGTTTTTTCCGGCCGGCAACGAGACGGTCTCGCTGCTGCTCACGCTCGGCACGTTCGGCGTGTCGTTCTTCATGCGGCCGCTCGGCGCGATCGTGATCGGCGCGTACTCGGACCGCGCGGGGCGCAAGGCGGCGCTCACGCTGTCCATCGCGCTGATGATGACCGGCACGCTCATCATCGCGGTCCTGCCGACCTATCAGAGCATCGGCCTCGCCGCGCCGCTGATCCTCGTGGTCGCGCGCTTGATGCAGGGCTTCTCGGCGGGCGGCGAGTTCGGCAGCGCGACCGCGTTTCTCGCCGAGCACGTGCCGGACCGGCGCGGCTTCTACGCAAGCTGGCAGATGGCGAGCCAGGGGCTCACGACGCTGCTCGCCGCCGGCTTCGGCGCGCTGCTGACCGGCAGCCTCTCGCCGCAGCAGATGACGTCGTGGGGCTGGCGCGTGCCGTTCGTCTTCGGTCTGCTGATCGGCCCGGTCGCGCTCTATATCCGCACGAAGCTCGACGAGACGCCCGAATTCCTCGCCGCCGAAACGACGCAGACGCCGCTGCGCGATACGTTCGCGACGCAGAAACTGCGGCTCGTGATCGCGATGGGCGTGGTCGTGCTCGGGACCGTGTCCTCGTACCTGGTGCTGTTCATGCCGACCTATGGCGTGAAGCAGTTGGGGCTCGCGCCGTCGGTCGCGTTTTCGGCGATTGCGGTGACGGGGCTGATCCAGATGGTGCTCTCGCCCGTGGCCGGGCATCTGTCGGACCTGCATGGACGCACGCGCATCATGCTGAGCGCGGCCGGCCTGCTGCTCGTGCTGGTCTATCCGGCGTTTCTGTATCTGATCGCGCATCCGAGCTTCGGCACGCTGATCGTGTGGCAGATCGTGTTCGGTATTCTCGTGAGCGGCTACTTCGGCGCGACGCCGGGTTTGCTGTCGGAAATCTTTCCGGTGCAGACGCGCACGACCGGCATGTCGCTCGCGTATAACATCGCGGTGACGGTCTTCGGCGGCTTCGGGCCGTTCATCATCGCGTGGCTGATCGGCGCGACCGGTTCGAAAGCCGCGCCGAGCTATTACGTGATGTTTGCCGCGCTGGTGAGCATCGCGGCGTTGATTGGGGCGCGGCGCAGGTTGGGGTTCCGGTAGCTGGATTGCAGCCTGATGCGGGTTCAGTGCACTTTTTCCGTCATGTGCCCGGCGGCACGAAGCCGCCCGGCGGGTCGCTACTCGCTTAGAAGGCGCTTCAGTTCGTCGAGAAACGATGCCGTCGTGTGGCCCCATAGCTTCGGATTGAAATCCTGTCCGTACTTTTCATAAAAGGCACTGTCCAGGTTTTCGCCGCAGCTTGCCGCCAGTCTGTTAATTTCATCGATAGCAGACTGGCGCATTTCAGGCGTAATTCCATTTTTATAAATGCTAACAATTTCCTCAATCGAGTCTGCGTGGTAGTGATAATCCTGATTCAGGTATCCGCCAAAGAGGATATCGAGATTTGGGTATGAGGGATTATTTTCTGCGCGAGTCATCATTGGGTGTATGTCTTCCCAGCCTCTGATTAAGCGCTATCGTTTCACGCGTGTGCGGCATGGTTGCAAGGCGGAGTAAACGTAAAAGGCCGGTTTGCAATGAACCGGCCTTTTGACTCTTTCGGCTCGCGCAATCCGTGAGCTATGCGCGAATCCGCATCAGACTTGCGCGCCCGCGTTCGGATCGTTCGGATCGACGCGGTCCTTCTTTTCCTTCAGCAAGTCTTCGCGCTTGACGCCGAACCACATCGCGAGCGCCGCGGCGACGAACACCGACGAGTAGATACCGAACAGAATACCGACCGTCAGCGCGAGCGCGAAGTAGTGCAGCGTCGGGCCGCCGAACAGGAACATCGACAGCACCATCATCTGCGTACAGCCGTGCGTGATGATGGTTCGCGACATCGTGCTCGTGATCGCGTGGTTGATCACTTCGATCACGCTCATCTTGCGTTCGCGGCGGAAGGTCTCGCGAATCCGGTCGAAAATAACGACCGATTCGTTGACCGAGTAGCCAAGCACCGCGAGCACCGCAGCCAGCACCGACAGCGAGAACTCCCACTGGAAGAACGCGAAGAAGCCGAGAATGATCACGACGTCGTGCAGGTTGGCGATCACGCCGGCCACCGCGTACTTCCATTCGAAGCGGAACGACAGGTAGATCACGATGCCGACCACCACGCACGCGAGCGCGAGCAGACCGTCGGTGGCGAGTTCCTTGCCGACCTGCGGGCCGACGAATTCGACGCGCTGCAACTGCACCTCGGGCGTATCGGCCTTCAGCGCGCCCATCACCTGTTCGCTCTGTTGCGCGGACGTGTAGCCCGTTTTGAGCGGCAGGCGGATCAGCACGTCGCGCGAGGAGCCGAAGTTCTGCACCTGCGCGTCGGCATAGCCGAGCTTGCCGAGCGTGTTACGCACCGGGTCGAGCGGCACCGCGCCCGGATACTGCACTTCGATCACGGTACCGCCGGTGAATTCCACCGACAGATGCAGCCCGCGATGCACGAGGAAGAACACCGCGGCGAGGAAGGTGATCAGCGAGATCGCGTTGAAGACCAACGCGCGCTGCATGAACGGAATGTCTTTGCGGAAACGGAAAAATTCCATGGTCTTGTTCTCCGGGACTCAGCGGGATGAACCCGGTTTCTCCGGCGTCGAGGCGCTCGACGCCGGCGTGCCTGGCGCATTGCGTCGGCGCACGGTCGGCTTCGCGCGGCCTTGCGCGCCGGCCGCGGCCTTTGCGCCCGCCTTCGGATTGGCCTTGGCGGCGGCCTTCGTGGCGGCGATGGCCTGCGCGGTGTCGGTCGCGTCGTCGTCGCTGCCGAGGCTATTGCCGGCGTAGGCGGCGCCTGCTCCCGCCGTTTGCGGACGCCACACCTGGCCGATCGACAGCGACTTCAGCTTCTTCTTGCCGCCGTACCAGAAGTTGACCACGCCGCGCGAGAAGAACACGGCCGAGAACATCGACGTCAGAATGCCGATACAGTGAACCATCGCGAAGCCGCGCACCGGACCCGAGCCGAATGCGAGCAGCGCGAGGCCGGCGATCAGCGTGGTCACGTTCGAGTCGAGAATCGTCGCCCATGCGTGCTCGTAGCCGTTCTGGATCGCCAGTTGCGGCGGCGCGCCGTGGCGCAGTTCTTCGCGCACGCGCTCGTTGATCAGCACGTTCGCGTCGATCGCCATACCGAGCGCGAGCGCGATAGCGGCGATACCCGGCAGCGTGAGCGTGGCCTGCAGCATCGACAGCACCGCGACCAGCAGCAGCAGGTTCACCGAGAGGCCGATCATCGAGATCACGCCGAACAGCATGTAGTACGCGATCATGAACACGGCGATCGCCGCGAAGCCCCACACCACCGAGTGGAAGCCCTTCTTGATGTTGTCGGCGCCGAGGCTCGGGCCGATCGTGCGTTCCTCGATGATTTCCATCGGCGCGGCGAGCGAACCGGCGCGCAGGAGCAGCGCGAGGTCGGTGGCCGCTTGCGGGGTCGGCTGGCCGGTGATCTGGAAGCGGTCGCCGAGTTCGGACTGGATGGTCGCGACCGTCAGCACCTCGCCCTTGCCGCGCTCGAACAGCACCATCGCCATCGGCTTGCCGATGTTGTCGCGCGACACGCTGCGCACCGCGCGGCCGCCGGCCGAGTCGAGACGGATGTTGACCGACGGACGCTGATGCTCGTCGAAGCCCGCCGACGCGTCGATGATGCGGTCGCCGGTGAAGATCACCTGCTTGCGCAGCAGCACCGGCACCTGGTTGCCTTGCGTGAACAGTTCGTCGCCCGGCGGTACCGGGTCGTTCGGGTTCGGATGCGTGTTGACCGGGTCGGCGAGACGCGCTTCGAGCGTCGCCGTGCGGCCGATGATGTCCTTCGCCTTCGCGGTGTCCTGCACGCCCGGCAGTTCGACCACGATGCGGTCCGTGCCCTGCTGCTGGATCACCGGCTCGGCTACGCCGAGTTCGTTCACGCGGTTATGCAGCGTCGTGATGTTCTGCTTGAGCGCGGCGTCCTGCACCGCGCGCTGCACGGCCGGCGTGAACGTGCCGACCAGCTGCACGCCGCCGTCCGCGCCGGTGTTCGGCTGCGAGGCCCACTGGAGTTCGCTGACGCTGCGGCTGAGCAGCTTGAGCGCCGCATCCGCCGTGGCCTGGTCGGCCAGATTCACCACCACCGACTGGTTTACGCGATTCACGCCGCCGTCGCGGACGTTGTTGTCGCGCAGCAGCGTGCGCACGTCCGAGGCGTCCGAATCGAGCTTCTTGTTCAGTGCGCCGGCCATGTCGACCTGCAGCAGGAAGTGCACGCCGCCGCGCAGGTCGAGACCGAGGTACATCGGCAGCGCGCGCAGCGCGGTCAGCCAGTTCGGCGAGGCGCTTTGCAGGTTCAGCGCGACAATGTACTGCGGATCGTTCGGGTCGCTATTGAGCGACTTCTGCAACAGGTCCTTCACGCGCAGCTGCGTGTCGGTGTCCGTGAGGCGCACGCGGATGTTCGCGTTGTTCTGCGAGTTGTCGAACGTGACCGCGGTCGGCTTGATCTGATTGCCGGCGAGCGCGGCTTCGACCGACGCGAGCGTCGTGGCGTCGAGCCTGACCGTCGCCTTGCCGCTCGACACCTGCACGGCCGGCGCTTCGCCGTACAGGTTGGGCAGCGTGTACACGAGGCCGATGACCAGAGCCACCAGCATCACGGCGTATTTCCAGAGGGGGTAGCGATTCATGAGTGGTCCAACGGGAAGGTTGGCTTGGATGCGATGCGTCCGGCGATGAGCGCGGGCGGTTCAGCGCGGGGAGGGCATGAACCGCCGGCGAGGCCGCGCCGGACGCGGGGAGAGCAGGCCTTACAGCGACTTGATCGTGCCCTTCGGGAGAATCGTCGTGACCGACGCCTTTTGCACGGTGATTTCCGTGCCTTCCGAGACTTCGATGCCGACGTAGGCTTCGCCCACCTTCGTCACCTTGCCGACGATGCCGCCGTTCGTCACGACTTCATCGCCCTTGGCCATCGCCGCGAGCATGTTGCGATGTTCCTTCTGACGCTTCATTTGCGGGCGAATCATGATGAAGTACAGCACGCCGAACATCAGGATCAGCGGCAGGAAGCTCATCAGGTTCGATTCGATGCCACCTGCTGCAGCGCCTTGAGCATAGGCATTGGAAATGAACGACACGTTGGTCTCTCCGTTATCAGTCAAACGAACAAAAAATCAGCCGATTATTCTACCACCGGCCGCACACGCGCCGGCACGGCGAATCGGCTTTGCGATCAACCGTTTAAAGCCGCGCCTGCGGCCCGCGTGGCGGGCCTCGGCGCGCGGCCGGCGAAAGTGAATTGTAAGTTTATGCGCGCGGCCGTGGGTGGCCGGGTGGATTCCTCAGCGGAATCAGTGTGCCGCACGATCATGACGACGGCTCGACGCCGCGCGCGCGGTCCTCGTGAAAACGCTTGCGGAATGTGTCGAACATTTTTGCGTCGATCGCGTCGCGCATTTCCTGCATCAGTTCGAGGTAGTAGTGCAGGTTGTGAATCGTGTTCAGCTGCGCGCCGAGGATTTCTCCGACCCGGTGCAGGTGATGCAGATAGCCGCGCGTGAAGTTGCGGCAGGTGTAGCAGCCGCATTGCTCGTCGAGCGGGCGCAGCGAGTTCTTGTGCGTCGCGTTGCGGATCTTGATGTCGCCGAAGCGCGTGAAGAGCCAGCCGTTGCGCGCGTTGCGCGTCGGCATCACGCAGTCGAACATGTCGACGCCGGCCGCGACGCCCGCCACGAGGTCTTCCGGCGTGCCGACGCCCATCAGGTAGTGCGGCTTGTTGGCCGGCAGCTTCGGGCCGATGTGGTTCAGAACCCGCATCATGTCTTCCTTCGGCTCGCCGACCGACAGCCCGCCGATCGCGAGGCCGTGGAAGTTCTTCTCCGCGAGACCGGCGAGCGATTCGTCGCGCAGGTCCTCGAACATGCCGCCCTGCACGATGCCGAACAATGCATTCGGATTGCCGAGGCGCTGGAATTCGTCGATCGAGCGCTGCGCCCAGCGCATCGACATGCGCATCGAGTCGGCCGCTTCCTTGTGCGAGGTCGGGATGTTGTTGGTCGCGTACGGCGTGCACTCGTCGAACTGCATGACGATGTCCGAATTCAGCACCTTCTGGATCTGCATCGACACTTCCGGCGACAGGAACAGCCGGTCGCCGTTGATCGGCGAGGCGAACGTGACGCCATCCTCGGTGATCTTGCGCAGATCGCCGAGCGAGAACACCTGGAAGCCGCCCGAGTCGGTCAGGATCGGCTTGTTCCAGCCCATGAAGCCGTGCAGGCCGCCGTGCGCTCCGATCGTTTCGAGCCCCGGGCGCAGCCACAGGTGAAACGTGTTGCCGAGGATGATCTGCGCGTGCATTTCCTCGAGCTCGCGCGGCTGGACCGCCTTGACGGTGCCGTAGGTGCCGACCGGCATGAAGATCGGCGTCTCGACCACGCCGTGATTGAGCGTGACGCGGCCGCGGCGCGCGAGGCCGTCGGTGCCGAGCAGTTCGAATTTGAGGCCATTCTCCGGGTGCTCGTGAGCCGCTTGTTGCAACGATGGATGACCAATGGTCATGGAGTGACTCCTGTGCTACCGGAAAACAGTCCGGCGCAAACAATGAAAACCGCCACGAGGGATCGCGGCGGCTGGGAAAACTGCCAATACGTCAAAGCAGAAGCTATGCTCGAGCCGGCTCAAACCTCGCGCCGCGTCAGCAGCATCGCGTCGCCGTAGCTGAAAAAGCGATAGCGCTCGTCGATCGCATGACGATACGCGGCGCGAATCGTCTCGACGCCCGCGAACGCCGACACCAGCATCAGCAGCGTCGACTTCGGCAAATGGAAATTCGTCACCAGCCGGTCGACCACGCGGAACCGGTAGCCCGGCGTGATGAAGATGTCGGTTTCGGCGCTCGCCGCGGCGAGCGGGTGGCCGGCCGCTTCGGCGTCGCGCGCGGCGGCTTCGAGCGCGCGCATCGAGGTGGTGCCGACCGCGATCACGCGATTGCCGCGTGCTTTGGTCGCGGCGATCCGGTCCGCGAGCGCTTGCGGCAGGTGATACCACTCGCTGTGCATCTTGTGCTCGGCGATGTTCTCGACGCGCACCGGCTGGAACGTGCCCGCGCCGACGTGCAGCGTCAGCGTCGCGCGTTCGACGCCGTGCGCATCGAGCCTCGCGAGCAGCGCGTCGTCGAAGTGCAGGCCGGCGGTGGGCGCGGCGACCGCGCCCGGATTCTGCGCGAACACGGTCTGGTAGCGGGTTTCGTCGGTCGCGTCGGGATCGTGCTCGATGTAGGGCGGCAGCGGCAGGCGGCCGTATTGCTCGATCAGCGTGAGGCAGTCGGCGGGGAAATGCAGCGTGTAGAACGGGTCGACGCGCTTGCCGACCGTGACGTCGAACGCATCCGCGAGACGGATCGTGGTGCCTGGCTGCGGGCTCTTGCTCGCGCGAATCTGCGCGAGCGCGTCGCGTTCGCCGGTCAGGCGCTCGACCAGCACCTCGATCTTGCCGCCGCTCGCCTTCTGGCCGAAGAAGCGCGCCTTCAGCACCTTGGTATCGTTGAAGACGAGCAGGTCGCCCGGCGCGAGGCATTCGGGCAGCTCGGTGAAGCGGCGGTCGATCAGGCGCGCGGCGCCCGCGGCGTCCACGTCGAGCAGACGGCTCGCGCTGCGCTCGGGCAACGCGACTTGCGCGATCAGCTCGGGCGGCAGATCGAAATCGAAATCGGAAAGCGTAAACATGCGAACGACTGGAAGCGGGTTGGGACTGATTTGGGACTGAATTGAGCCGAAGCCGGAGCCGGGCCGCTATGATGGCGGGACGCCGGAGCGGTCCGCACGCACCCTGTGCCGCATCCCGTATGCGCTAGAGCGCGAAGGGCGGCACGACCTTTTCTTTCGACAGCAGCCGATATTGTACTTGCGAAGCAGCCCATGCCTTTGTCCGACCGCCGATTGTCCACCGCCACCCCAGACGCGGGCGCCGAGCCGCGCCGCCGCGGCGCGCGGAGCGAGGCGGGGGAAGGCGGTGCGGCGGAAGGCGGATCGCGAGGTGCGGGAGAGCGCGTGATGGCGGCTGGCCATCGTGGTACGCCTCGCGGTGAAGAAAGCGGTGAGGGGGCGGGCGATACGGCGAGTACACCGCCGGGTGGCGACGTGAAGAGCAAACCCGCCGCGAATGTCGGCATCGAGGCTGCGGCTGAAGCGGCAGGCGAGGCCGACGCCAAAGACACAGCCGAGGCCGTGGCAAAGCGCAGAACCAAAGCCAGCAGCGAGACCGGCGCCAAAGGCTCCGCCGAGGCCGCCACCAAACCCGCCGCCCAAGCCGCCTCGAAACCCGCGCTCAAAACCGCCGACAAACTCGCCAAGCTCGGCCTCACCCGCGACATCGACCTCGTGCTGCATCTGCCGATGCGCTACGAGGACGAAACCTCGCTGACGCCGATCGGCCATCTGCTGCCGGGCGGCATCGCGCAAACCGAAGGCGTCGTGTTCGACAACGAGATCGCCTACCGCCCGCGCCGTCAGCTACTCGTGAAGCTGCATGACGATGCCGGCGACGAACTCGTGCTGCGCTTTCTGAACTTCTACGGCTCGCAGGTCAAGCAGATGGCGATCGGCGCGCGGCTGCGCGTGCGCGGCGACGTGCGCGGCGGCTTCTTCGGCATGGAGATGGTGCATCCGGCCGTGCGCGCGGTCGAGGCGGACACGCCGCTGCCGCAGGCGTTGACACCGGTCTATCCGAGCACCGCGGGCGTGTCGCAGGCGTATCTGCGCAAGGCGATCGACAACGCGCTCGCGCGTACCTCGCTGCCGGAACTGCTGCCCGCGCCGGTCGCGCGCGCGTTTCTCGATCCGCTCGGCGTGCCCGGGCTGATGGACGCGGTGCGTACGCTGCATCATCCGGGCGCGCAGTCCGACGAAACCGCGCTGATCGACGGCACACATCCGGCGTGGGTGCGCATCAAGTTCGAGGAACTGCTCGCGCAGCAGATGTCGCTCAAGCGCGCCCACGACGAGCGCCGCACGCGCGCCGCGCCGGCCATGCCGCGCCGCAAGCTCGGCGACGACGCGGCGCTGGTCGCGCGGCTGCTGAAGGCGCTGCCGTTTTCGCTGACGGCGGCGCAGGAGCGCGTCGGCGGCGAGATCGCGCTCGATCTGACGCAGCCGCATCCGATGCAGCGCCTGTTGCAGGGCGACGTCGGCAGCGGCAAGACGATCGTCGCCGCGCTCGCCGCCGCGCAGGCGATCGATGCCGGCTACCAGGCCGCGCTGATGGCGCCGACCGAAATCCTCGCCGAGCAGCACGCGCGCAAGCTGCGCGGCTGGCTCGAACCGCTCGGCGTGAACGTCGCGTGGCTCGCGGGCAGTCTGAAGGCGAAGGAGAAGCGCGCCGCGATCGAAGCGGCGGCGCTCGGCACCGCGCAGCTTGTGATCGGCACGCACGCGATCATCCAGGACGCGGTCGAGTTCGCGCGGCTCGGCCTCGTGATCGTCGACGAACAGCATCGCTTCGGCGTCGCGCAGCGGCTCGCGCTGCGCGCCAAGGCGCAGAACGCCGCCGACGGCGCGCGCGATTTCCAGCCGCATCAGCTGATGATGTCCGCGACGCCGATTCCGCGCACGCTCGCGATGACCTACTACGCCGACCTCGACGTTTCCACGATCGACGAACTGCCGCCCGGCCGCACGCCGATCCTGACCAAGCTCGTCTCCGACGCGCGCCGCGAAGAGGTGATCGGCCGCGTGCGCGAGGCGGCGCTGACGGGGCGCCAGGTGTACTGGGTGTGTCCGCTGATCGAGGAAAGCGAGACCTTGCAGTTGCAGACCGCGGTCGAGACCTACGAAACGCTCGCGGCGGCGCTGCCCGAACTGAAGGTCGGGCTCGTGCACGGGCGCCTCGCGCCGGCCGAGAAGGCCGCCGTGATGGATGCGTTCTCGCGCAACGAAATCCAGCTGCTGGTCGCGACGACCGTGATCGAAGTGGGCGTCGACGTGCCGAACGCGTCGCTGATGGTGATCGAGCATGCCGAGCGCTTCGGCCTCGCGCAGCTGCACCAGTTGCGCGGTCGCGTGGGGCGCGGCAGCGCCGCGTCGGTCTGCGTGCTGCTCTATACGGGACCGCTGTCGATGACCGCGCGCTCGCGTCTGCAAACGATGCGCGAAACCACCGACGGCTTCGAGATCGCACGCCGCGACCTCGAAATTCGCGGGCCGGGCGAGTTTCTTGGCGCGCGGCAGTCGGGCGCGGCGATGCTGCGTTTCGCCGATCTGCAGAACGACCAGTGGCTGATCGAGCCCGCGCGCGAGGCAGCCGCGGTGCTGCTCGAAAAATACCCCGAGGTGGTGTTGCAGCATCTCGCGCGCTGGCTCGGCGCGCGCGAGCAATATCTGAAAGCGTGATAGTGGGCGCGTGCGCGGGCTTGAAGGCGCGGGCGGGTTCGGCTTGATGGCGCGTAACGGCGCCTCGGTGCGCGCGAAGCCGTGCGTGCACCGAGGCGCACAACTGCCGCACATAAAGCGCACCTAAGCGCGAATCCGCGCGACCCAACCCCGCCAAACGCTCGCCGAAAATCCCGCAAAGGTTGGCGAACCGACCCTATAGGTGTATAACTAGAACCTATCAAACTCTCCATACTGATTGATCCCCGAATGACGCTCACCGAATTGAAATACATCGTGGCGGTGGCTCGCGAGCGCCACTTCGGCCGGGCGGCCGAAGCGTGCTTCGTTAGCCAGCCCACGCTGTCCGTGGCCATCAAGAAGCTCGAGGACGAGCTGAACGTGCAGATTTTCGAGCGCGGCACGAGCGAGGTCAGCGTCACGCCGATCGGCGAACAGATCGTCACGCAGGCTCAGCGCGTGCTCGAACAGACGCTCGCGATCAAGGAAATCGCCAAGCAGGGCAAGGACCCGCTCGTCGGCCCGCTGCGCCTCGGCGTGATCTACACGATCGGGCCGTACCTGCTGCCCACGCTCGTCAAGCAGATGATCCAGCGCGTCCCGCAGATGCCGCTGATGCTGCAGGAAAATTACACACTCAAGCTGATCGAACTGCTCAAGCAGGGCGAAATCGACGTCGCGATCATGGCGCTGCCGTTTCCCGAAACGGGCCTGATGCTGCGCCCGCTCTACGACGAGCCGTTCGTCGTCGCGCTGCCTTCTGGCCACGCATGGGAAAACCGTCCGAAGATCGACCCCGACGACCTCAAGCAGGAAACCATGCTGCTGCTCGGCAGCGGTCACTGCTTCCGCGATCACGTGCTCGGCGTGTGTCCCGAGCTGATGCGCTTTTCGCAGAACGCCGACGGCATCCAGAAGACCTTCGAGGGCTCCTCGCTCGAAACGATTCGCCATATGGTCGCGAGCGGCGTCGGCATTACCGTGCTGCCGCGCATGTCGGTGCACGAAGTCAGGCCGCACGCGGCCGGCATCGACGCGGGCCTGCTCAGCTATGTCGCGTTCGACGAACCCGTGCCGGACCGCCGCGTCGTGCTCGCGTGGCGCAAGAGCTTCACGCGCATGCCCGCGATCGATGCGATCTGCGACGCGATCGCCGCGTGCGATCTGCCGGGCGTCAAGAAGCTCGATCTGCCGGCTGCCGTCAACTGACGGCGGGCTCCGCACCGCGCTGTCGGTGCGGATGCCCGTGTGGATGTCTCACAAACAGGGCGCAAGCCCTATCAAATAAATTAAATTAATCAAACACGAGAATTCGATAGGGTTGATATAGTTTCTTCCATGGATCGCCCGATCCCTTTATTTCATAAGGCTGAGTGTTCGGACCCGAAGCGCGGAACCCGAGGCAAGCCAGGAGGACAACACCATGCAAGCGAATTCGCAGCCCGTTCACGTTTCCACCCCTGCGCAAGCGGCTACGCCGCGTGTCGTGCCGAGTTTTCGCACGGTCGCTCTGTCGCTGCTGGTCGACCGGGTTCTGGCCGCTTGACGCGCTGGTGCCGCGCGAGCTGGCGAACCGCATCGGCGCGGGCAATTTCCCGACGTGGCGCTGCGCGATTCAGGTGATGCCGGAAGCGGACGCCGCCCACTACGCGGGTAACGTACGAACCAACGATACGAACCGGGAGCAGGATCATGATTCAGATGATGATGACAACCATCGGCGCTCCGAGCGCCGCACGCGGCATGCAGGCGCATCGACATGCGTGGATGTTGCGCAAGACGGTCGGCTGCGCGATCGTTGCGAGTGGTTTTGCGGTGATCGCCGTGCAGGCGTTGCAGCACGTTTTCGGTGGTTGAATACAGGGCTTTTTGTGCAGTTGCCCCGAACATGTCAATCAACGCAACACCGCTGTGACGGCAAGGTGAAGGCAAGTCGGCGCAGGGTGCCGTCGGCATGACGGCGTAGCCCGGCACCCGGCTAACGCAGCGGGGTTTCACGCTACACTGTCGAACGTTTTATATCCGTTTCTGCTGACCGTCATTTGCCGACCGGTCCGTATCACTCTTCAAAGGAGTCATCATGGCCAAGAAAGAAGCTGCAGCCGTACAGCACGTCAACATCGGGATTAGCGACAAGGATCGCAAGAAGATCGCGGAAGGGCTCTCGCGTCTGCTCGCCGATACCTACACGCTGTACCTGAAGACCCACAACTTCCACTGGAACGTCACGGGTCCGATGTTCAACACGCTGCACCTGATGTTCGAAACGCAATACAACGAACTGTCGCTCGCCGTCGACGCGATCGCCGAACGCATCCGCGCGCTGGGCGTGCATGCGCCGGGCAGCTACCGCGACTTCGCGAAGCTGTCGTCGATTCCCGAAGCCGACGGCGTGCCGGCGGCCGAAGAGATGATCCGCCAGTTGGTCGAAGGTCAGGAAGCAGTGGTGCGTACCGCGCGCGCGATCTTCCCGTCGACGGAAGCCGCCAACGACGAACCGACCGCCGACCTGCTCACGCAACGCATGCAGACGCATGAAAAGACTGCGTGGATGCTGCGCTCGATGCTGGCGTAAAGCGCGTTTGAGTTGCGCCTGAGCGGCATCTGATGCCGGTACGCGGACAACGTCCGCGTCGCGCTGCAACGAACGAGCCCCCTGCACAGGGGGCTTTGTTTTTTGCGCCGCCGTTGCGTCGCTATTGCGTCGCTATTGCGTCGTTCGCATGCACGCGTCGTGCGGCTCGCGTCGCACCTCGATACGCAGCCGCGCGAATCCGGGCGCGTCACGCACATCCCGTAAAATAGCGGGACCGTGTTCGCACTTCATCGAATCCGTCCCATGTTCGCACGACTTCCCCTGTATCTGCGCCTCGTGCGCATGGACAAGCCGATCGGCAGCCTGCTGTTGCTGTGGCCGACGCTCAACGCGCTGTGGATCGCGTCCGGCGGCCATCCGTCCTGGCAGTTGCTCGTGATCTTCACGATCGGTACGGTGCTGATGCGCTCGGCCGGCTGCGCGATCAACGATTACGCGGACCGCGATTTCGACCGCCATGTGAAGCGCACCGAAAACCGTCCGCTCACCTCGGGCAAGATCAGGGCATGGGAAGCAGTGGCGCTCGCCACCGGTTTGTCACTGCTCGCATTTCTGCTGATCCTGCCGCTCAACGCGTTGACGAAGCAGTTGTCGGTGGTGGCGCTGTTCGTTGCCGGCTCGTATCCGTTCACGAAGCGTTTCTTCGCGATTCCGCAGGCCTATCTCGGCATTGCGTTCGGCTTCGGCATTCCGATGGCATTCGCCGCGATCCAGGATCACGTGCCGCTGCTTGCATGGGTGATGCTGCTCGCAAATATCTTCTGGTCGGTCGCCTACGACACCGAATACGCGATGGTCGATCGCGACGACGACATCAAGATCGGCATCCGCACCTCGGCGCTGACGTTCGGCCGCTTCGACGTGGCCGCGGTCATGCTGTGTTACGCGGTGACGCTCGGGATTTACGTCGGCATTGGCGTGACGCTCGGTTTCGGCGTGCTGTACTGGATCGGTTGGGCCGCGGCAGCAGGCTGCGCGATCTATCACTACACGCTGATCCGCAATCGCGAGCGCATGCCGTGCTTTGCCGCGTTCCGCCATAACAACTGGCTCGGCGGCGCGCTGTTCGCGGGGATTGCCGCGCATTACGCGGCGGCTTCGTTCTGATGCGCGTGCGCGGCGGCTGATCCGGCCGCTGCGGCTATTGTTGTTTTTCGACGCCGTAGGTGCCTGCCCTGAATCGAAGGGTGGCCACCTACGGCGTTTTTGCTTCTGCGTGACGATGTGCGGGTGGTTTCGAGCGCCAGGCCGTCGCTCTGTTTTCCGGCGGATGCCTGAGCGCCGCCCGATAGCGACCCGATCGCTACGAGATAGCTACCCGAGCATCGCATGGCCGCCGCCCCATCGCCGCCCGGCCACTTACTGCTTGCCGAACTCCTCGCCCATCTCCTTCGCACGCGCATCCGCCGCGAGCACGCCGCGCACAATCGCATCCTTGATGCCGCTCGCGTCGAATGAGGCGAGCGCCGCCGCGGTCGTGCCGCCTTTCGACGTCACGCGTTCGCGCAGCACGCCCGGCGGCTCGTCGGAATTGGCCGCCAGTTGCGCGGCGCCGGTGAAGGTCGCGACCGCGAGCGCGCGGCCCTGCGCTGCGTCCATGCCGAGCTGGCGCGCGGCTTCCTGCAGCGCCTCGATGAAATAGAACACATAGGCCGGCCCGCTGCCCGAGATCGCGGTGACCGCGTCGATCTTCGCTTCGTCGTCGAACCAGACCGTTTCGCCGACCGCACCGAGCACCTGCGACGCGAGCGCGCGGCCCGCTTCGTCGACGCTCTGCGTGGCGACGAGGCCCGTCACGCCCATGCCGATCAGCGCCGGCGTATTCGGCATCACGCGCACGATGCGGCCGTGGCCGCCGAGCCAGCGCGACATGTCGGCGATGCGGATGCCCGCGACGATGCTCACGGCGAGTTGCGACGCCTGCAGATGCGGCGCGAGTGCTTCGGCCACGCTCTTGAGGATTTGCGGCTTCACCGCGAGCACGACCGCGTCGTAGGCGGCGAGCGCGCTGTCGGCGCTCGCGCCGGTGCGGATGCCGAATTGCTCTTCGTTGCGCTTGCGCGCGTCTTCGTTCGGATCGATCGAGTACAGATCAGCCGGCGCGACGCCGCGCTTGATGAGGCCGCCGATCAACGCCGCGGCCATGTTGCCGCCGCCGATAAACGCAATTTTCATGATGGTCCGGTGAGGTTCAGATAAGAAGCGGGAATGCGACGAGGGCGCTCGCGCAGCCGCGCGCGAATGCCCGGGAAAAAGCTCAGTGCGAATAATCGCGCGCGCCGAAAATCGCGGTGCCGACGCGCACGATCGTCGCGCCTTCGAGCACGGCGGCTTCGAGGTCGGCCGACATGCCCATCGAGAGCGTGTCGAGCGCGAGCCCGTCGCCGCGCAGGCGTTCGAACAGCGCGCGCAATTCGCGATGCGGCGCGCGTTGTGCTGCGAGATCGCCGGCCGGTTCGGGAATCGACATCAGTCCGCGCAGCTTCAGCTTTGGCAGCGCGGCGATCTGCTGTGCGATTTCCGCCGCTTCGGCGATGCCGACACCGCTCTTCGACGCCTCGCCGCTGACGTTGACCTGCAGGCACACGTTAAGCGGCGCCAGGTTGTCGGGGCGCTGCTCGGAGAGCCGCTGCGCGATCTTGAGCCGGTCGACCGAATGCACCCAGTCGAAATGCGCGGCGACGGGGCGCGTCTTGTTCGATTGCAGCGGCCCGATGAAATGCCATTCGAGCGACGCGCGCAGATCGGCCAAGGCCTCGATCTTGTCGAGCGATTCCTGCACGTAGTTCTCGCCGAACGCGCGCTGGCCGGCCGCATGGGCGGCGCGCACGGCATCGGCGGGAAACGTCTTGGAGACCGCGAGCAGCTGCACGGATTGCGCATCGCGCCCGGCCGCCCGCGCGGCTTCGGCAATGCGCTGCCGCACGTCGGCGAGGTTGTGCGCGAGGTGGTGGAGCAGGTCGGACATGGAGCGAGCCGGTGTTCAGCGAAGACGATGCCCCGATTATACGGACAGCATGTGCTCGACCAGCTCGATCCAGTGCGCGACCGGCGTCGACGTGCCGCTTTGCAGATGCGCGATGCAGCCGACGTTCGCCGACACGATCACCTGCGGTTCCTGCGCCTGCAGCCGCTCGAGCTTCTGATCGCGCAGCGCGTACGAGAGACGCGGCTGCGTCAGCGAATAGGTGCCGGCCGAGCCGCAGCACAGATGGCTGTCGGCGGGCAGGCGCACGTCGACGCCGAGCGCGCTCAGCAACTGCTCGACCTTGCCGCGTATCTGCTGGCCGTGCTGCAGCGTGCAGGGCGGATGAAACGCGACCGTGTGCACCGAGCGGCGCCGCGTGATCGCGACGAGCTGTTCCTCGAACTCCGGCAGTATTTCCGCGACGTCGCGCGTCAGCTCGACGATGCGGCGCGCTTTCTCCGCGTATTCGGGATCGTGGCGCAGCAGATGCGCGTATTCCTTGACCGTCGCGCCGCAGCCCGAGGCGTTCATCACGATCGCCTCGGTGCCCTGTTCGACGTGCGGCCACCATGCGTCGATATTGGCGCGCAGGTCGTCGAGCGCTTCGTCGTGATAGCCGAGGTGCAGGCGGATCGCGCCGCAGCAGCCGGCCTCGGGCGCGACCACCGTTTCGATGCCGAGCGCATCGAGCACGCGCGCGGTCGCGATGTTGACGTTCGGCATCATCGACGGTTGCACGCAGCCCGCCAGCATCAGCATCTTGCGTTCGTGTTTCGCGGCGGGCCATGCGAGCGGGTTCTGCCGCGCGGGCACCTTGTCGCGCAGCTTTTTCGGCAGAATGCGGCGCACGCGCTGGCCGAGCCGCATCGCCGGCGTGAAGATCACGCTGTTCGGCACGACGCTCGCGAGCACGCGGCGCAGCAGCCGCTGGTTGAGCGGGCGCCTGATTTTCTCTTCGGTGAGCTTGCGGCCGATTTCGACGAGCCGCCCGTATTGCACGCCGGACGGGCAGGTCGATTCGCAGTTGCGGCAGGTGAGGCAGCGGTCGAGGTGGACCTGCGTGCTGCGCGTGACCGGCGCGCCTTCGACCATCTGCTTGATCAGATAGATGCGCCCGCGCGGGCCGTCGAGTTCGTCGCCGAGCAACTGGTAGGTCGGACAGGTGGCCGTGCAGAAACCGCAATGCACGCACTTGCGCAGGATGGCGTCCGCTTCGTTGCCATCGGGCGTATTGCGAATGAAGTCCGCGAGGTTGGTTTGCATCGCGTCGCTCAGAAGTCGGGGTAGAGACGGCCGCGATTGAAGATGCGGGCCGGGTCGAAGGCGTGTTTGAGGCCGCGATGGATTTTCATCAGCGGCGTGGGCAGCGGCGTGAAGACGCCGGCGCTGCGGTCGTAGCCGTGGCCGCTGCGGAAGATCGTCGCGTGGCCGCCGGCCTGCTTCGCGCTGATGCGCACGGTTTGCGCGTCGGTGTCGGTGATCCACCAGCGCTGGCCGCCGCCCCATTCCATCAGCTGCGCGCCGGGCAGTTGCAGCGGCTCGGTGATCGACGGCAGCGCGAGACGCCACAGCGCGGCCTTCGGCGGGATCGCCGAGAAGAACGCATCGGTCTGCTCGCGCAGGCCGGCCCAGAAACGCTCGGCCTCGACCGCATCGACGACTTCGCCGTCGAGCGCCGCGCGCGCCGCCTTGACCGCGGCTTCCGCGCCCGCGAGCCGCACGGCGAGCGTGCCGTTGCGCCATGCGCTCGCGGTGATCGGCAGCGGCCGGCCGGCCCATTCGTTGAGTTTGCGGACCGCGTCGGTGCCGTTCATGTCGAACTTCAGCGTGGCTTCGGCCTGCGGCAGCGGCAGCACCTTGACCGACAGTTCGAGGATCAGTCCGAGCGTGCCGAGCGAGCCCGCCAGCAGCCGCGAGACGTCGTAACCGGCGACGTTCTTCACGACCTGGCCGCCGAAATGCAGCACCTGGCCCTGGCCGTTCATGACGACGGCGCCGAGCACGAAGTCGCGCGCCGCGCCGACGGCCGGGCGGCGCGGCCCGGAAATGCCCGCGGCGATGCAGCCGCCGAAGGTGGCCTGCGGCCCGAAGTGCGGCGGCTCGAACGGGAGCATCTGGTCGTGCTCGGCGAGCGCGGCTTCGATCTCCAGCAGGGGCGTACCCGCGCGCGCGGTGATGACGAGCTCGGCCGGATCGTAGGCGATGATGCCGCGATAAGCGCGCGTGTCGAGGATCTCACCTTCCAGCGTCTGACCGTACCAGTCTTTGGTGCCGCCGCCCCGGACGCGCAGCGCGCGTCCTTCTGCGCTGGCCGAACGCACGCGTTCGGACCAAACGGCGACGATGTCGTCCTCTTCCATGGTGTCCTGCTCGTTGTGTTTCGGTTGATTGTACCGGGCGGGGGCTCGCTGGCAACCAGGAGCGCACCCGCATCGGCAGATCGGCTGAAGGGACCGCGAAAGGCGGGGCAGGCGCTATGCAACGGAGCGCCTGCCCCGCCTTTTGCGGTGCGCGCTTCATGCGCGACGCGAGCATGAACGATGCGAGCGGCAACGGACGCTAGAAGCGCGGCAGCTCAGGGTGAGGCAGCAGCCCGCCGCGCACATGCATCTTGCCGTATTCGGCGCAGCGCGCCCGCGTGGGAATACCCTTGTCGGGGTTCAGCAGGCCGGGCGCGTCGAATGCGCGCTTGACCGCGTGGAACGTGTCGCGTTCCTCGGGCGAGAACTGCACGCACATCGAATTGATCTTCTCGATGCCGACGCCATGCTCGCCCGTGACCGTGCCACCCAGTTCCACGCAGGCTTCGAGGATGTCGCAACCGAATTCCTCGGCGCGGTGCCACTCGTCCTTGTCGTTGCCGTTGAAGAGGATCAGCGGATGCATGTTGCCGTCGCCGGCATGGAACACGTTGATGCAGCGCAGCCGGTATTTTTTCTCCATCTCTTCGATGCGCGCGAGCAGCGGTCCGATACTGCGGCGGGGCACGGTGCCGTCCATGCAGTAGTAGTCCGGCGAAATGCGGCCGGCGGCCGGAAACGCGTTCTTGCGCCCGGACCAGAAGCGCAACCGTTCCTCTTCCGTGCGCGAAATCTGGATGCGGGTTGCACCGTGTTCGCGCAGTACCGCGGTCATGCGCACGATCTCGTTGGCGACCTCGTCGGGCGTGCCGTCCGATTCGCACAGCAGGATCGCCGCCGCGTCGAGGTCGTAGCCCGCGTTGACGAATTCCTCGACCGCGCGCGTGGCCGGCTTGTCCATCATCTCGAGGCCGGCCGGAATGATGCCCGCCGCGATGATGCCGGCCACCGCGTCGCCGCCTTTCACGACGTCGTCGAAACTGGCCATGATGACCTGCGCCGTCTGCGGCTTCGGGATCAGCTTGACTGTGACCTCGGTGACGATCGCGAACATACCCTCGCTGCCGATCAGCACCGCGAGCAGATCGAGCCCGGGCGCGTCCGGCGCGAGCGAGCCGAATTCGACGATCTCGCCTTCCATCGTCACCGCGCGCACGCGCAGCACGTTGTGCACCGTGAGGCCGTATTTCAGGCAGTGCACGCCGCCCGAATTCTCGGACACGTTGCCGCCGATCGTGCAGGCGATCTGCGAGGACGGGTCCGGCGCGTAGTAGAGCCCGTAAGGTGCGGCGGCTTCGGAGATCGCGAGATTGCGCACGCCCGGCTGTACCGTGGCGGTACGCGCATACGAGTCGACCTCGACGATTTTCCTGAAGCGCGCGAGCGATACGACCACGCCATGCCGGATCGGCATGGCGCCACCCGAGAGGCCGGTGCCCGCGCCGCGCGGCACGATCGGCACGCCGAGGCGATGGCAGATCTGCACGATGCGTTGCACCTGCGATTCGGTTTCCGGCAACGCAACCGCGAGCGGCAGACGCCGGTAAGCGGCGAGGCCGTCGCATTCGTACGCGACGGTGTCTTCCTCGCGATACAGCAAACAATGATTCGGCAACACGGCCATCAGCGCCTGCACGACTTCGCGCTGGCGCTGGGCGAGTACTTCGGCCGACAGTTCAGCGGGTGCGTTCATGTAACTTGTCTCCCCTTGCTTTTGCCGATCCGGCTCTTCGTTCGAGCCGGTTGTTTCAGGCGGCCTCGTTGCGAGCCGATTCGCTTCGAGTCACGTCGTTCCGGGTCACGGCGTTTTGAGTCACATCGTTCCGGGCCACCGCGTTTCGAGGCCGGCGCGACCGCCGCCCGATGTGGCGGCCGCCGCTTCCGGCGTGCCCGGTCTGCGTCAGGCCGCCCAGCTGAATATCTTGCCCGGGTTCATCAGATTGCGCGGGTCGAGCGCATGCTTGATCGAGCGCATCGTATCGACCGCGACGTCGCCGTGTTCCTCGAGCAGGAAGCGCATCTTGTGCAGGCCGACGCCATGCTCGCCGGTGCAGGTGCCGTCCATGCGCAGCGCGCGCTGCACGATGCGATGGTTCAGGCGCTCGGCTTCTTCGAGTTCCTCGGGCTTGTCCGGGTCGATCAGGATCGCGACGTGGAAGTTGCCGTCGCCGACATGGCCGACGATCGGGCAGGGCAGCGGCGAGGCCTTCAGATCCTGCTCCGTTTCCACCACGCATTCGGCGAGGCGTGAGATCGGCACGCAGACATCGGTCGTGACCGCACGGCAGCCGGGCTTCAGTTGCAGCATCGCAAAATAGGCGCTGTGACGCGCGTTCCACAAACGGCTGCGGTCTTCGGGGCGCGTCGCCCATTCGAAACCCTCGCCGGAATTTTGCGCGGCGATGTCCTGCACGAGTTCGGCCTGTTCCTTGACGCCGGCCTCGGTGCCGTGGAATTCGAAGAACAGCGTGGGGGCTTCGCGCAGCGTCAGATTCGAGTGGCGGTTGATCGAGCGCACCGCGAGCGAGTCGACGAACTCGACGCGCGCGATCGGCACGCCGATCTGGATCGTCTCGATGACCGCGCGTACCGCATCGCCCATCGACGGGAACGCGCATATCGCGGCCGATACCGCTTCGGGCTGCGGATAAAGCCGCACCGTGATTTCGGTGATGACGCCGAGCGTGCCTTCGGAGCCGACGAAGAGCCGCGTGAGGTCATACCCCGCCGACGATTTGCGCGCGCGCGTGCCGGTTTTGATGACGCGGCCATCGGCCAGCACGACCGCGAGGCCGAGCACGTTTTCGCGCATCGTGCCGTAGCGCACGGCATTGGTGCCCGACGCGCGCGTGGCCGACATGCCGCCGATGCTCGCGTCGGCACCCGGATCGATCGGGAAGAAGAGGCCCGTGTCGCGCAGTGCTTCGTTCAACTGCTTGCGCGAGATGCCGGGCTCGACGGTGACGGTGAGGTCCTCGGCGTTGATCGACAGCACGCGGTTCATGGCCGACAGATCGATCGACACGCCGCCTTGCACCGCGAGCAGATGCCCTTCGAGCGACGAGCCGTTGCCGTACGGAATGATCGGCACGTCGTACTGGCCGCATAGCTTGACGGCGGTTTGCACGTCTTCGGTCGTGTGCGCGAAGACGACGGCGTCGGGCAACTGGGGATCGAATGGCGATTCGTCGCGGCCATGATGCGCGCGCACGGCTTCGGCAACCGACACGCGTTCACCGAACGCGGCTTTGAGCTGGTTCAGCAGTTCGGCGGGAAACGGCCGGCGCAGCGGGGCCGGCGGCACGGGATGGTTCACGCATGTCTCCTGTCGAACGGAGTGGGCGGCTTGGCGGTCGACCCGAGTGGTGCCTGCGGTTGGCCGAAGTGAGCGCTCGCGCGTCATTCGGTTCCCGGCGAAGCTCCTGCTTCGGTTTCATGCAAAGCGCTTACTCCGATTTCATGAAAGATTTTTGAGGGCACGGCTTATGTGTGCCGCATTCATTTCATTTTACGCCGATCGTCCGTGGGCCGGCACCGGTCCGCGCTCGGCTCGGCTTCCCGGCTCATATAATGGCGGCGATTTCGCGATGCGCGCAATATGGATAAACGTGGTGGGCGTATCGCCACTGAACGTATGGGGGACATCATGGGCAACCGCCTGAGCAAGATCGCCACTCGCACCGGCGACGACGGCACCACCGGTCTCGGCGACGGCCGCCGCGTGCGCAAGGACAGCGCGCGCATTGCCGCGATCGGCGATGTCGACGAACTCAATTCGCAACTCGGCGTGCTGTTGTGCGAGAGCCTGCCCGACGGCGTGCGCGCGGCGCTGGTGGCGATCCAGCACGATCTGTTCGATCTGGGCGGCGAGCTCTGCATTCCCGGCCACACGATGATTACCGAGCGGCATCTCGCCCAGCTCGACGGCTGGCTCGCCGACTACAACGCCGCATTACCGCCGCTGAAGGAATTCATTCTGCCCGGCGGCTCGCGCGCCGCAGCGCTCGCGCATGTGTGCCGCACCGTCTGCCGCCGCGCCGAACGCGCGATCGTGGCGCTCGGCGAGCATGAGGCAATCAACGTGGCGCCGCGTCAATATGTGAACCGGCTGTCCGATCTGCTGTTCGTGCTCGCGCGCGTGCTCAATCGCGCGGATGGCGGCACCGACGTGCTATGGCAGCACGATCGCGGCACGCATTGAGTGCAATTGAGCGAATGGTGCGCGGGTGCGCATGGCATCAGGCACCGGGCCCCGCGTTAGCCGATCGCGAGCGTAACCGGCTTGCCGATGCGGCTCATCATTTCGACGAGCGTGTCGATCGTGAACTTGGTGGTTTTCTTGTTGACCACGTCGGATACGCGCGGGCGCGACACCATCAGAATTTCCGCCGCCTCGGCCTGCTTCAGATGATGCTGTTCGATCCAGCTCGACAGCTCGGTCATGAGCTGCTCCTTGAGCAGGCGCGTGTCGTTGATCTGCTTTTGCGACGCCGCGTGCAGGCGCTTCGCTTCTTCGGCGGAAAAGCCGAGTTCGAGAAACAGATTCGCACCGGGTTGGGTGACGTGGCGAATGCGGGTGTCGGTCGTCATTGATAAGGTTTCCTATCGTTAATGATCGCGCGGTAGCGCATCTCGGCGATCTTTTTGTCTCGCGGCCCGAGCTTCTGCGTTTTCTTCTGAAAACAATGCAGCACGTAGATCGCTTCGACAAACTTACTCACATACATCACGTGAAAAATGCCGTCTTCGTCTTTGATGCGGATTTCGCGCGTTCCGGTGCCGATCGAGTCGAACGCTTTCCAGTCGTCGGGGGCGAGTCCCGCCTGAATCTTGTGCAGTTGAAACCCCGCGCGACGACGTGCCTCAGCGGGAAAGGCGAGCCGATCGCGCAAGCTCGAACCTAATCAGCGAATTTCTTTTTCCTGCTCCATAACCGCCTTTGTGTATAAAATATTATACGAGCCATCCAGCCCGGTCAAGTCCGTTTGCATGCCTCTGAGTCAGGTACGCACGCGTTGCGAAGGCGTCACATGCAAGCGGACAACGAGCTGTTACGGTACAGAGGCGGCGCGCGCAGCACCATCGTCCGTTCGGCCAATAAAAAACCCGGTTCGAAGCCGAACCGGGTTTTCTACGGATGACTGACGAACTGCCGGAGCAGCGGCGCGGCAGGCGTTCAGTTGCCGCTGCCGCGTGCCACGCGGCGCTGCCTGACGGCTTCGGCGAGACCTTCGAGCACCGTGACGCTTTCGTCCCAGCCGATGCACGCATCGGTAACGCTCTGGCCGTACGTGAGCGTGCCGCCTTCCTGCAGATCCTGGCGGCCCGCCACGAGGTGCGACTCGACCATCACGCCGACGATCCGCTCGTCGCCCGCGGCGATCTGGCGGCCGATGTCCGCGCACACCGGAATCTGGTTCTCGTGCTTCTTCGAGCTGTTCGCGTGGCTCGCGTCGATCATCAGGCGTGCGGCGAGACCTGCCTTGCCGATGTCGGCGCAGGCGGCGTTGACGCTGTCGGCGTCGTAGTTCGGCGCCTTGCCGCCGCGCAGGATCACGTGGCAATCCTCATTGCCGGCCGTCGACACGATCGCCGAGTGGCCGCCCTTCGTGACCGAGAGGAAATGGTGCGGCTGCGAGGCGGCCTTGATCGCGTCGACGGCGATCTTCACGTTGCCGTCCGTGCCGTTCTTGAAGCCGACCGGGCACGACAGTCCCGAAGCCAGTTCGCGGTGCACCTGCGACTCGGTGGTCCGCGCGCCGATCGCGCCCCACGAGATCAGATCGGCGATGTACTGCGGGCTGATCATGTCGAGGTATTCGGTGCCGGCGGGCAGGCCGAGTTCGTTGATGTGCAACAGCAGCTCGCGCGCGGCGCGCAGGCCGTCGTTGATCTTGAAGCTGTTGTCCATGTGCGGATCGTTGATGAGGCCCTTCCAGCCCACCGTCGTGCGCGGCTTTTCGAAGTACACGCGCATCACGACTTCGAGTTCGCCGGCGAAGCGCTTGCGCTGTTCGATCAGACGTCCTGCGTATTCGATCGCGGCCTTCGGATCGTGAATCGAGCACGGGCCGATCACGACGATCAGGCGGTCGTCCATGCCATGCAGAATGCGATGCATCGCGTTGCGCGAGTCGTAGATCACGTTGGAGACCGACTCGTCGCACGGGAATTCGCGAATCAGGTGAGCGGGCGGCGTGAGTTCTTTCAATTCGCGGATGCGGACATCGTCGGTGTTGTGCGGGGGCATGGGGTTCTCCTGAATCGGTTCGTAGTTCGTAGCGTGTTCGCGTGAGTAGCGGGTGTCAAAGTTCGTCTGGAAGCAAGGTTTCAAAAGCGTGAGGCGAAAAAAAACCGCCAGGCTGGCTGGCGGTTTTTCGGGAATTCTTGGTGTCCTGCGTGCACTAACACCCCTCTCGATCCGCCAGCGGTCTGAGATACCAAAAAAAGTAAAAATAAAACTTGGCGGACATGGCGAGGTGAAATGCGTTGCTGGTCAAAAAAGGTGAGTGACTTTATAACCCGGTACAGGCTCGCTTGACAAGCATGGGCCTATAAAAATGCGGATAATCCGCACGTTTCGTACTTTTTTCACACGAAACGTGCATGACTTGCCGGATCAGGCGGTGCCGCCGACCGTCATGCGCTCGATGCGCAGCGTCGGCTGGCCGACGCCCACCGGCACGCTCTGGCCTTCCTTGCCGCACACGCCGACACCCGAATCGAGCTTCATGTCGTTGCCGATCATCGTGACGTACTTCAGCGATTCCGGGCCGCTGCCGATCAGCGTCGCGCCCTTGACCGGATACGTGATCTTGCCGTTCTCGATCATGTAGGCCTCGGAAGCCGAGAACACGAACTTGCCGTTCGTGATGTCGACCTGGCCGCCGCCGAAGTTCACCGCATAGAGGCCGTTCTTCACGGACGCGAGAATTTCCTGCGGGTCCTTGTCGCCGTTCAGCATGTAGGTGTTGGTCATGCGCGGCATCGGCAGCGCCGCGTACGATTCGCGCCGCGCGTTGCCGGTGACCGGCATCTTCATCAGGCGCGCGTTCAGCGTGTCCTGGATGTAGCCCTTCAGGATGCCGTCCTCGATCAGCGTCGTGCATTGGGTCGGGTTGCCTTCGTCGTCGATGTTGAGCGAGCCGCGGCGGTTCGGCAGCGTGCCGTCGTCGACCACGGTGACGCCCTTCGCGGCGACCTGCTCGCCGATGCGTCCCGCGAACGCCGACGAACCCTTGCGGTTGAAGTCGCCCTCGAGCCCGTGGCCGATCGCCTCGTGCAGCAGCACGCCGGGCCAGCCCGGGCCGAGCACGACCGTCATCGCGCCGGCCGGCGCCGGCCGCGCGTCGAGATTGACGAGCGCCGCATGCACCGCGTCGTCGACGTAGCGCGACAGCACTTCGTCGGTGAAATAGCCGTAGTCGAAACGCCCGCCGCCGCCGCCGCTGCCGATTTCGCGGCGGCCGTTCTGCTCGGCGATCACGGTGACCGAGACGCGCACGAGCGGCCGGATGTCGGCCGCGAAGCCGCCGTCGCTGCGCGCGACGAGCACCACGTCGTATTCGCCGGCGAGGCCCGCCATCACCTGCTGGATGCGCGGATCGCGGCCGCGCGCCATCTGTTCGATGCGCTCGAGCAGCTTGACCTTCGAGGTCGCGTCGAGCGAATGGAGCGGATCGGACGGCAGGTACAGATCGCGCCCGGCGATGCCGGTCAGCGACGAGGCCACCTTGATCTTCTGCTTGCCGCCGCCCGATCTGGCGATCGCGCGCGTGGCGATGGCCGCCTGGCGGATCGCCTCGGGCGAAAGGTCGTCCGAGTAGGCGAACGCGGTGCGGTCGCCCGACACGGCGCGCACGCCGACGCCCTGATCGATGCTGAAGCTGCCCGACTTCACGATGCCTTCCTCGAGGCTCCACGCTTCGCTGCGGGTCGCCTGGAAGTAGAGGTCCGCGTAGTCGACGCGGTGCGTGAAGATTTCGGCGAGCGTGCGCGTGAGCAGCGACTCGTCGAGACCATAGGGCGTGAGGAGAATGTCCTTGGCGGCGGCGAGATTACGGATACCGGGTTCGATGATATTCATGCGAAATATGTTCTGCTCGATACGAGGGGGGCGGGGAGCGCCTGAGCCACCATATGCGTGGCGGGCGCCGCAGTTTCAATGTCGGATTCAGGTCAGCACGCGATGACGCCAGGCCGGCAGGCTCTGCCGCACTTCGTCGATCCGCGCGCGTTCGAGGTTGCCGGCGACCACGCCGGCGCCTTCGTCGCGCACCGCGACGATCTCGCCCCACGGGTCGATCAGCATGCTGTGGCCCCAGGTGCGGCGGCCGTTCTCATGTTTGCCGCCTTGCGCCGCGGCGAGCACATAGCACTGGTTTTCGATCGCACGGGTGCGCAGCAGCAGCTCCCAGTGCGCGCGGCCGGTCGTGTAGGTGAAGGCGGACGGCACCACGATCAGCGCGCAGTCGCCCATGCGCCGATACAGCTCCGGAAAGCGCAGATCGTAGCAGACCGACAGGCCGACCCGGCCGAACGGCGCCTCGAAGCCGCGTACCTCGGTGCCGGGGCGGATCGTGCGCGCTTCGTCGAACGATTCTTCGCCCTTCTCGAAGTTGAACAGGTGAATCTTGTCGTAGCGCGCGGCTTCGTTGCCGTGCGGGTCGAACACGAGCGTCGTGTTCAGCACGCGCGAGGCTTCCGGCGCGGTGAGCGGCAGCGTGCCGCCGATCACCCAGAGCTTGTGGCGGCGCGCCGCGTCGGCGAGAAAGCGCTGGATCGGGCCGTCCTGGTAGGGCTCGCGCACGGCGAGCTTGTCGGTGTCCTTGAAGCCCATGAAGCAGAAGTATTCGGGCAGCAGCACGAGTTGCGCGCCGTCGGCGGCGGCTTCGGCGATCAGGCGTTCCGCGTCGGCGAGATTGCGCTCGCGATCGGGCGTGCTGACCATCTGCAGCGCGGCGATCCGGAAGGGGCTGATGAAGGAGCCGCCGGATGCCGCGGCGGACGGCGATGAAGAGACGTGTGTTTCGCTCATGAGCGTGTCGAAAGGCTCCCGGCACAGCGGCGGTGCGAACCGCGGACGCCGCATGCGTCGTTCAGGGCGGGCTCGAACGCGGCTCAGGGCGCTTCCACGGTCGAAGCCGGAGCGTCCATCTTACCCCGTTCGGTCGTCACCCGCTCGATGTGCGGTTTCGCCCACGAGCCCGTGATCGTGTACTCGCGCGCGAACACGTGCGACACCCCGTGGGTGAGCGCGATATCGGCGATCAGCGCGCCGAGGCCGATCAGCGGATTGACGACCGTCGCGGCGATCACCGCGGAGCCCGCGCTGACGGTCGGCACGACGTGCAGGTGCAGGTCCTGGGTTTTCTGCGCGATGTTGACCGAGCCGGCCATCTCGGCGCGCGCCGGCGCGGTCACCATTCTGAAGTTGTCGGTGCGGGCGATGCCGTCGTGAATCTGCGCGGTGCCGGTCACGCTCGAAAACGGCAGCCCTTCGCCGATCACGTCGCGGAAATCGAGCGTGGCGATGCGCGCGAGGCTTTGCAGGCTCAGCACGCCGAGCAGCGTCGCGACGCCCGGATCGATCTTGAGAATCTGGCCGTGACGCAGATCGAGCGCGAGGTTGCCGTTCAGCGTCGAATAGTCGATCCTCGCCGGACCGCCTTGCCAGGCGGCCTTGCCCGCCAGCGAACCGCTGCCGCCCTTGAGCGTCTTCGGCAGGCCGAGGCGTTCGAGCAGCGCGCCGGCATCCTTGATGTCGAGCTTGAAATCGAACACGGTGCGGCGCGGCGTGGTTTCGTCGGCGGAACTGGCGAGTTCGGTCGAGGTGCGCCAGTTCGCGGTCGCGCTTAGTGTCGCGGCGGGATTGGTGACGTCGAACTTGTCGAGTTGCCAAACCGGCACGCCGTTTTCCTCGAAGTTGTGCGCGTCGACTTCGAGTTTGCCGATGTTGCGGTCGCGCACGATCAGCTCGTTCACGACCAGATCGATCGACGGCATGTTTTGCGCGGGCGCCGACATCGCCGGGCCGAGCAGGTCCTTGTCCGCGACCGATGGAATCACGACGCGCGCAAAGCGCGCCTGCAGCGAGCCCGGCGAGTCGCGGGTCGCGCCCGGTAGCCACGACACGTGGCCCGACACCTGGTTCGAGGCGATGTTCGCCTGCCAGGTGCGGTCCGCGCGCGATGCGCCGACGATCACGTTGTCCCAGTGGCGCTTGAGCAGCGTCAGCGTGTCGACGTGCAACGCGAAGCGGCTCGGCAGGAATTGCGTGAGCGCGGGGTTTGGCTGTGGCGGCGCGGCGGTCGCAGTGGGGGCCGCCGTGCTCGTGCCGGCGGCACTGGCGCTGGCCGCGGGCACGCCGGCGCTGCCGTTGTTACGCAATTGCGCGAAGAGCAGGCGCCACGCGTCGGCGTCGAATTCCTTGAGATCGACCGCGGCGACCACGCCATCGGCCGGCAGCTCCGCCGGCCGGTTCACGCCGACCGCGCCGCGCACGACCGCCGGCGGCGTATTGGGCTGCACCTTCGGCGCGTAGCGCAGCAGGTACGTGGCGGCGATCGGCCCGAACGCGAGGTCGGCGCGTTCGAGACCGGCGTCGCCGGGCGGCGTCGCCGGGCTGACGGTGAAGTGCAGCGGCATCGGCGTGCCGAGCGGCTTGTCGAACGGCGCCGGGAAATCGAGCGCGAGGCCGCTCAGGTCGGAATCGGCGCTGACCTGCGGCAGGCTTCCCTTCGCGCCGTTCACCTTCAGCGCATAGGGCGCGCTGCCGCTCAGGCGCGTCAACACCTGCCCGGCCGGGCCATGCAGATCGAGCCCGCGCGCGGCATCGACGGCAATGTGGCCGTTCAGCGCGAGCGCGTACGTGCCGTTCTGGCGCAAGCCGCCGTTCGCGTGCAGGTCGCCGCCGAGGAACTGCGCGGAGAGCCGCTCGACCTCGGCCGTGTGCTCGGTGAAGCGCACCCGGCCGTTCAGTTGCGACAGCGGCGGCACGTTGTTCATGCTCAGGCGGTTATCGAGGAAGCCGAGCGCGCCTTCCACGCCGATATGCGGCTTGGGCGTGCGTGGGATCGTCAGCTTGAGCGCGAGCGATGCGGCGCCGTCGGCGCGGATCTTCTCGGTTTGGTGCCGCGCCATGATGCCGAGCGAGCTGTCGTTCACGTAGTCGAGCATGTCGGCGAGCGGGCCGCGGCCATTGCCCTGGATGACCAGGTTCGAGCTTTTCGTGCCGAGGTCGGCGATTCTGCCACGCACGCTGGTGAGCGCGACGCGCTTGTAGCGTCCGCGCTCGATGTCGAAGCGCAGCACGTTCTGCTTCAGTTCGAACACGCCGTCGATGTCGTCGAGCGCCGGCCACAGGTTCGGCGTGCCGTTCCTCATGTTGCGCGGCGGGTAGGGCGTCGGGTCGAAGCGGCCGCCCCGGAACGGCGCGACGATATGGAAGATGCCGGCGGCGGGATCGCGCGAATAGGGGAACTGGGTCAGGTCGCCGTGCACTTCGATCGTGGCGCCGCGCGAGATGCCCGCCTGCAGTCCGTGGCCCAGATAGATGCGCAGCTTCTCGCTGACGGAGGTCGGCAGATAGCGCACGATGCGCGTGACCTGCGCGCGCTGGAAGTCGGCCTTGAGGTCGAGCGAGCCGCGGCCGTGGCCGGGGTTGCTGTAATTGGCAGCGGCGGTGGCCGCGACGTCGGCGTTGGAGACCGCGACGTCCGCGAGCTTGAGGCTGAAGGCCGGCCGGTTGTCGCCCGGCGCCTTCGCGCCCATGACCCAGTCGGCGCGGGCGTGCAGCCGGTCGAGCTTCAGGCGCGGATCGTCGAACACGCCCGGCAGCGTAATCGCCACGTTCGAGGTATCGAGCAGTGCATGGCCGCCTTTCTCGTCGGCGTCGACGTTGCCCCACAGGTTTTCGATGCCCGGTATGCCGGCGCGCGGATGGCCGCGCGGCGTGAGCCCCGGCCCCGGCTCCTGGGCGGCGAAGCTGATGCCCTGCAGATCGCCCTTGAAGCGATAGCGCTCGATCGGCTCCGCGCCGGCCGGCCGACGGTCGCTGCCTACCTCGCCGGATTCCGGCTTGCCGCGCTCCACTTCGATCACGTAGTTGGCGACGAGCCCGCGCGGATTGATGCGCACGAGCCCGTTCAGGAAGCGCCGCGGCAACGGCAGCGCGCGGCTGAATTCGGCGAGGATGCCGAGGTCGACGTGATCGCCGCTGACGCCGAGCAGTTGCCCGTGCTGCTGCGTCGCGGCCCGGAACCGGCCATCGAGCGTGTGGAACTGGAGCAGGCGCGTGAGCGGCGTGCCGTCGTCGAGCGGCGGCTGGCCGAGTTCGGCGCTCAGGTCCGAGAGCTGCAGTCGGTAGTCGCCTTCGGTGGCTTCGACGTGCCACAGGAAATGGGCGACCGGCACGAGCAGCCGCGGCTGGGTCGGCCGCACGCGCAGCGCGATGTCGGTGCCGTTGAGCCGGCCGCCCGCCGCCGTCATGCGGCCGTCGGAGAAGTCGATCCAGATGGCGTTGTCGATGCGGCCGGCGAACGTCTCGATCGGGAATTTGATGTAGCGCGCGAGCGTCGGCAGATCGACGGTGCCGGTCGAGATGTACGCCTGGCCTTTCCAGTTGATCGGCTTGCCGATCTCGGAAAGCGGCGCGTGCCGGAAGTGCGTGCGGAAGTCGAGCGGCCCCTTCAGCACCTGGCCGTCGGGCGGCGCCTGCAGCGCCATGCGGTGGTCGTAGCCGTCGTTGAGGATCGCGATGCGGATGTCGCGCAGCGCGAGTTCCGGCGCCTCGCGCAGCGCGTCGCGCCAGCGCAGCACGCCGCCGCGCACGACGATCGCCTGCTGGCGCAGGAGCCAGGTGGAAAGCGCGTCGTTGCCGCTATGCCGGGTCGGCACCGGCACGCCCGCGACCGACAGCACGCCGTCGTCGCTGCGCGCGACCAGCACGTCCGGCTGATCGACGATCAGGCTCGACAGCGCCGGTTGGAACTGCCACAGCGAGCGCCATGAGACCGTCGCGGTTGCGTGCGGAATCGTCAGCGCGGCGTGGCCGTCGCGATCGCGGATGACCAGGTTCGTGACGTCGAGGCCCGGCTGGAAGCCGCTCCAATGCGGCGCGAGCCGCCCGATGGTGAATTGCGTGCGCAGCTTCTCGGAGACCACCGCTTCGATGCGCGGCCGGAACATGTCGATGCGCGGCAGCACCACGTAGCGCAGGCCGAGGAACAGCCCCGTGGCGATGAAATAGAGGACGAGCGCGAGCGCGAAGACCACCCGCAAGATCCGGCGCAGCACGACGTGGTCGCTTCCGCTCGCGTGCCGGAGCTGCTCGGTGGCGTGCGGGTCGACGGATTCGTTTCGCTCGGACATGCTGCGTCGGCTGGGCGTATGGTAGTTTTGCGGATTAACTATGGAATGTAACACACGGAAAAGCGTCGGCGGACCTCCTGCAAACCCTGTCCGCGTGCCGCTTTGCGGCTGCCGCCGGCCGGTCCGGCAAGGCCTTGTGCGCGCTTTTCGAAGCGTTCCCTTCCGTGTGCCGCCATGCATCGAAACAACACCGGACAACGCCAACCAGCAACGAGCGAGCCTGATTCTTGATGACTGACGCCACTCTCCTGAGTTCCAGCTATTCCCGCTATGCGGCGCGTGCCGCCGCGGCCCGTCCGCAACTCGTCGAGCACGTGAACGCGCTGGCCGCCGTGCCGCTCACGCGCGAGCGCATCGATGCCCGTCTCGACGCGTTGTGCGCCGGGGCGGCCGGTCCGGCCGGCGCGCCGCTCGGCGAGGAAGCGCTGAAGAAAGCGCTGCGCCAGTTGCGCACCGAGGTGTTCTGCGCGGTGATGGAGCGCGATCTGGCTGGCGAGGCCGACATCGCCGAAGTCACGGGCGCGATGACCGATCTCGCGGAAGCGACGATCCAGCGCGCGCTCGCGGTGCTCACCGCCGAGCTCGAAGCGCTCTACGGCGAGCCGCGCGGCCCGCAGGGCGAACGGCTCACGCTCGGAGTGGTCGGCATGGGCAAGCTCGGCGGGCGCGAGCTGAACGTGTCGTCGGATATCGATCTGATCTTTGTCTATGAGGACGACGGCGAGACGGCCGGCGGCCAGCGCTCGCCGCTCGCGACCCAGGAGTTCTTCACGCGCCTCGGCAAGCGCCTGATCGGCGCGCTCGCCGAAGTGACCGCCGACGGCTACGTGTTTCGCGTCGACATGCGCTTGCGGCCGAACGGCGATTCGGGGCCGCTCGTGTGCAGCCTCGGCATGCTCGAAGAGTATTTCTACGTGCAGGGCCGCGAGTGGGAACGCTATGCGTGGATCAAGGGCCGGCTCGTGTCGGAAGGCGGGAGCGCCGCGGCGCAGCGGCTCTCGAAGCAGCTCGACGCGATCGTCACGCCGTTCGTCTACCGGCGCTATCTCGACTTCGGCGTGATCAGCGCGATTCGCGCGCTGCATCTGCAGATTCGCCAGGAAGCGCAGCGCCGCGCCTCGATGCGGCCCGACAAGGCCGACGACATCAAGCTCGGACGCGGCGGCATCCGCGAAATCGAATTCAGCGCGCAGGTGTTCCAGCTGATTCGCGGCGGCCAGGACGCGGGCTTTCGCGTGCGGCCGACGCTCGCCGTGCTGCGCCATGCGGCCACGCATGGGCTGATGGACCCGGCGGTGTGCGTGAAGCTGTCGCAGGCGTACCGCTTTCTGCGCGAGCTCGAACACCGTCTGCAATACCGCAACGACGCGCAGACCCATGCGATGCCGGTCGATCCCGAAGACCGCGCGGCACTGGCCCGCGCGATGGGCTGCGACGATTACGCGGCGTTGATGGCAAAGCTCGACGCGCATCGCGAATTCGTCGAGCAGCAGTTCGACCAGATTTTCGCCGACAAGGTGAGCGGCCGCGACGGCTGCGCGGCCCCCGAAGATGGCGCGGCCGCGTGGGTCTGGAGCAGCGCGCTCGCCGACGACAGCGCCGACGACGCGCTGCGCGCGCGCCTGATCGAGCTGGGCGTGGCCGAGCCCGGCGATCTGCTCGCGCGGCTGCAAGGGGTGTGGCGCTCGTCGCGCTACATGGGCCTGAACGAGCGCAGCCGGCAGCGCTTCGACATCGTCGCGCAGCGCGCGCTCGAAGCCGCGCGCACGCTCGAACCGCCCGAGCGGCGCGGCAATACTGTCGCGCGCTTTTTCGATCTGCTCGAAGCGGTGAGCCGGCGCGGCGCCTATCTCGCGCTGCTGACCGAATATCCGCAGGCGCTGCACCAGGTGCTGTCAGTGCTCGGCGGCTCGCGCTGGGCGGCGGGCTATCTGATCCGCCATCCGCAACTGCTCGACGAACTGCTCGACGGCGAGGCGATCAACAGCCCGTTCGACTGGGCCGAGTTCAAGCGCGGCTTGCGCCTGCGGCTCGCGGCCGCCGACGGCGTGGAGCAGCAGATGGACCTGCTGCGCCACGCGCACCATGCCGAGGTGTTCCGCATTCTGCTGATCGATCTGGCCGGCAAGCTCTCGGTCGAGCACGTGAGCGACCGCCTCTCCGAGCTGGCCGACGCGGTGCTCGACGTGACGCTCGAAGCGGTCTGGAAGCAACTGGCGAAACGGCATCGCGACGAGCCGCGCTTCGCGGTGATCGCGTACGGCAAGCTCGGCGGCAAGGAACTCGGCTACGCGTCCGACCTCGACCTGATCTTCCTCTACGACGATCCCGACGATGCCGCCGCCGACGTCTACGCGACCTATACGCGCCGTCTGATTACGTGGCTCACGACCGCGACCGGCGCCGGCACGCTGTTCGACATCGACCTGCGGCTGCGGCCGAACGGCGAGTCGGGTCTGCTTGTCACCGATCTCGACGCGTTTCGCCGCTACCAGCTGCGCGAGGGCGACGCCGCCAACACCGCATGGGTCTGGGAGCACCAGGCGCTCACGCGCGCGCGCTACTGCGCGGGCGACGCCGAAATCGGCGCGAAGTTCGAGGCGATCCGCGAACAGGTGCTGACGACGCCGCGCGAGGCGGCGCCGCTCGCGAAGGAGATCGTCGAGATGCGCGAGCGTGTCGCGGCCGGGCATCCGAACCATACGCCGGAACTGTTCGACCTCAAGCACGATCGCGGCGGCATGGTCGATATCGAATTCACGGTGCAGTACTGGGTGCTGCTGCATGCGGCGAGCGATCCCGAGCTGATCCGCAACACCGGCAACATCGCGTTGCTGCGCGAAGTGTCGCGCTTCGGGCTCATGAGCGAGGCCGAAGCGGAGACGGTCGGCGCCGCGTATCGCACCTATCGCAAGCTGCAGCACACGCTGCGGCTCGACGGAATGGAGAAGGCGCGGGTCGATCCGGTGCGCGTGAATACCGAGCGGGCGGCGGTGCTGGCGTTGTGGAAGAGGGTATTGGGGTGAGGGCGCGCGGCCATGTCGGCCCCCTCACGTCCGACTTACGCCGCCAGCATTTCCTTCGCGTGCTTGCGCGTGGTCGCGGTGATTTCGAGACCGCCTAGCATGCGCGCGACTTCCTCGATGCGGCTCGCCTTGTCGAGCGAGGTCACGCTGCTGATCGTGCCGCCCTTGCCGTTGCCGGTCTTCGCCACCTGGAAGTGGTGATCGCCGCGCGCGGCGACCTGCGGCAAGTGGGTGACGCACAGCACCTGGCGCGCGTGACCGAGCTGATGCAGCAGCCGGCCGACCACTTCGGCGACCCCGCCGCCGATGCCGGTGTCCACTTCGTCGAAGATCAGCGTCGGTGTCGGGCTCGCCGCGCTTGCGATGACCGCGAGCGCAAGGCTGATACGCGCGAGTTCGCCGCCCGAGGCGACCTTCGCGAGCGGCCGCAGCGGCACGCCGGCGTGCCCGGCCACGCGGAACTCGATCTGTTCGAGCCCATGCGCGCCGCCTTCGGGCAGCGGCACGAGCGCGACCTCGAAGCTGCCGCCCTTCATCGACAGTTCCTGCATGCCGGTCGTGACCGCTCCGCCGAGCGCCTTGCCCGCTTTCGCGCGCGCTTTCGAGAGTTTTTTCGCCTCGGCGAGGAAGGCTTCTTTCGCCTGGGCTTGCGCGGCGCGCAGGCCGTCGAGGTCGGCGGCGGCGTCGAGCGCGGCCAGTTGCGTGCGCCGTGCCGTGTGTTCTTCGGGGAGCGTTTCCGGTTGCAGGCGGAATTTGCGCGCGGCCGAATGCAGCGCGTCGAGACGCTTGTCGACCTGCGCGAGCCGGTCGGGATCGAGTTCGAGCCGCTGCGCGTAATGGCTTAGCGAATACGCCGCTTCCTGCAACTGGATTTCCGCCGGTTCGAGCGCAGCCAGCACGTCGTTGAGCGCCGGGTCGATCTCCGCGAGGTCGCGCATTTTCGAGACGATCGAGCCGAGGTGCGCGATCATCGCCTCGTCCGATTCGGACAGCGCGCCGAGCGCGCCCTGCACGCCGTCGATCAGATTCGCGGAATGCGACAGCCGCTTGTGCTCGGCGTTGATCTCTTCCCATTCGCCGGGCTGCGGCGCGAGCTTGTCGAGTTCGGCGAGCTGCCAGGCGAGCCGTTCGCGCTCCAGTTGCAGCTCGCGGTCGCGCGTCTGCGCGTGCTCGACCGCCTGGACCTTCTCGCGCCACGTGCGCCAGGCGCGCGTGACCGTGGCCGAGACGTCCGAAAGACCCGCGTGCGTGTCGAACAGTTCGCGTTGCGCATCCGGGCGCATCAGCAACTGGTGCGCGTGCTGGCCGTGAATGTCGACGAGCATTTCGCCGACTTCGCGCAGTTGCGCAAGCGTCGCCGCCGTGCCGTTGATGAACGCTCGCGAACGGCCGTTCGCGTCGACCACGCGCCGCAGCATCACCGTGCCGCCATGCTGGCCGTCGTCGGCCTCGGCCGCGCCGAGCGCCTGCTCGTCGAGCCATGTGTCGACCTGGGCGTGCGTCTCAAATTCGGCGGTGATGTCGGCGCGGCTCTCGCCCGTGCGCACGACGTTCGCATCGGCGCGCGCACCGAGTGCTAGCGCGAGCGCGTCGATCAGGATCGACTTGCCGGCGCCGGTTTCGCCCGAGAAAACGGTAAAGCCGCCGTCGAATTCGAGGTCGAGCGCGGCGACGATCACGAAGTCGCGTATCGAGAGATGGCGAAGCATGGAAGTCGTCTGGTGAGCTTGGGGTTCAGGTGTCAACCACGGCGGCGGGCGCGCTCGAATAGGGCAGCGCCGCTCAGGGCTTGGAGTCGTCTTCGTGCGACGGGTACTCGTGCCAGTGCAGCTTCTTGCGCAGCGTCGCGTAATAGCTGTAGCCGACCGGATGCAGCATCGGCACCGTATGGCGCGAGCGGCGCACCTCGATCGTGTCGCCGAGCGCGAGCGAGGTGAACGACTGCATGTCGAAATTGACGTTCACTTCGCGGCCGGAAACGATCTGGATGCTCACTTTCGAGTCGTCCGGCAGCACGATCGGCCGGTTCGACAGCGCATGCGGCGCGATTGGCACAAGCACGAAGCCCTGTAGCTGCGGATGCAGGATCGGCCCCTGCGAGGACAGCGCGTAGGCGGTCGAGCCGGTCGGCGTCGCGACGATCAGGCCGTCCGAGCGCTGGTTGTACATGAAGCGCCCGTCCACCGACACGCGCAGTTCCGCCATGCCCGAGACGCCGCTGCGGTTCACCACCACGTCGTTGAAGGCGAGCGCATGGTAGATCGGGTTGCCCTCGCGCATGATGCGCGCCTCGAGCAGCACGCGCTCCTCGCGCTCGAAATTGCCCGAGAGCATTTGCGGGATGGTTTCCCGCATGTCGGAGATCGGAATGTCGGTGATGAAGCCAAGCCGCCCGTGATTGATGCCGATCAGCGGCGTGCGGTACGGGGCGAGCTGGCGGCCGATGCCGAGCATCGTACCGTCGCCGCCGAGCACCACGGCGACGTCGGCGCGCGCGCCGATCTCGGCGGGCCGCAGCGCCGGGTAGTCGGTCACGCCGATTTCGGCGGCGGTGCTGGCTTCGAACACGACTTCGAGGCCGAGCTTCGCGATGCACGAAGCGAGCGCGACGAGCGGCTCGCCGATGCCTGGCGTGTTGCTGCGCCCGACGAGCGCGACGGTCTTGAACTGGCTGGTCACTTGCATGCCGGCATTACACCATAGGTGGGGCCTGAAAAGAACCGCAGACAGACCCGGTGGCGAGCCGGTGCTCGCGGGCCGTCGGCGTATCTCGCGATTATCGTTAGAATGGTGAAGCCCTGATGACATGTGCGCCGGCTAAAGTGCGGTGTGGCGCGCGGCCAGGAGCCCGGCCGTGCGTGAAAGCGCCGCCGCGCGGCGCGCCGGCCGGCGGTGGAGCGTTCGCGCGGAGCGGGCGCCGTGCGTGCTCGCGGTAGCCGGGCCCTTGAGCTAAAATTTTTCGTCATGCTAGATCCTCGCGCACAAACCCTCCTCAAAACGCTGATTGAGCGCTACATCGCCGAAGGTCAGCCGGTCGGCTCGCGCACGCTGTCACGTTATTCGGGCCTCGAACTGAGCCCGGCCACGATCCGCAACGTGATGTCGGACCTCGAGGAACTGGGGCTCGTGATCAGTCCGCACACGTCGGCGGGGCGCATTCCGACGCCGCGCGGCTACCGGCTTTTCGTCGATACGATGCTGACGGTCGAATCCGCCGCGGACGAAGAGGCTGTGATGCGCACGGTCAAGACCACGCTGCAGGTGGGCGAGCCGCAGAAGATCGTCGCCGCGGCGGCGAGCGTGCTGTCGAGCCTCTCGCAGTTCGCCGGCGTCGTGCTCACGCCGCGCCGCAGCCTCGTATTCAAGCAGATCGAGTTCATGCGCCTGTCCGACAAGCGCATCCTGCTCATCATCGTGACGCCCGAAGGCGACGTGCAGAACCGCATGCTCGCGACCCAGCGCGACTTCTCGCCGTCGCAACTGGTCGAGGCCTCCAACTACATCAACGCGCATTTCGCCGGCCTTTCGTTCGACGAAGTGCGCCGCCGCCTGCGCGAGGAAATCGACGAACTGCGCGGCGACATGACCTCGCTGATGCACGCGGCCGTCACCGCCAGCACCGACGAATCCGACACCGGCGAGACCGTGCTGATCTCGGGCGAGCGCAATCTGCTCGAAGTCGCCGATCTTTCGTCGGACATGGCGCGCCTGCGCAAGCTGTTCGACGTGTTCGACCAGAAAACCAGCCTCCTTCAGTTGCTCGACGTGTCGAGTCACGCGGCGGGCGTGCAGATTTTCATCGGCGGCGAATCGAATCTCGTGCCGATCGAGGAAATGAGCGTGGTCACCGCGCCGTACGAGGTGAACGGCAAGATCGTCGGCACGCTTGGCGTGATCGGCCCGACCCGCATGGCCTACAACCGCGTGATTCCGATCGTCGACATCACCGCGCGCCTGCTCTCGCTGACGCTGAGCCAGCAGTAGTCAGCAGTAATCAGCCCGGCAATCATCCGGCAGCCGTTCCTCCGGTTTGCCGCGCTGCCGTCAGCGCAGCCCGTGCCGGCCATGATGCGTCATGGCGCGCGGCCTGCCAATCGGCCGAACGGCCAGGGGCGCCTGGCGACGCCTCGCCCGACCCGCGCCGCTATAATGAATCCCCATTGAATCGATTTGCCGCGTCATGCGGCGACTTCCGCTGCCTATGCGCTTCGACCTCGAGCGGCCCTCCCAGAACGCTTCGTCGCATCGCGTCGCCGTGTTGCTGATCAACCTCGGCACGCCCGACGCGCCGACGCCGCGCGCGGTGCGCCGTTATCTCGCGCAGTTTCTGTCCGATCCTCGCGTGGTCGAAATTCCGGCGTTGCTCTGGCAGTTCATTCTGCGTCTGCTGATTTTGCCGTTTCGCGGCCGCAGTTCCGCGAAGAAGTACGCGGCGGTCTGGATGCCCGAGGGCTCCCCGCTGCGCGTGCATACGGAAAAGCAGGTGGAAGGCTTGCGCCATCTGCTGCAGGTGAACGACTACACGGTGCTTGTCGACTACGCGATGCGCTACGGCACGCCTGGCATTCCGGCGATGCTGAACCAGTTGAAGCTCGCGGGCGCCGAGCGCGTGCTGCTGATGCCGATGTACCCGCAATACTCGGCGTCGACCACGGCCACCGCTTTCGACGACGCCTTCTCCGCGCTCAAGCGCATGCGCAACCAGCCGGAAATCCGCACGGTGCGTCAGTACGCCGATCATCCGGCGTATATCGCGGCGCTTGCCGCGCAGGTGCATCACTACTGGCATCAGCATGGCCGTCCCGACTTCGCGGCCGGCGACAAGCTCGTGTTCAGTTTTCATGGCGTGCCCAAGCGCACGCTCGATCTCGGCGACCCCTACCACGCGCAATGCCAGCAAACCGGCGCGCTGCTGATGCAGGCGCTCGGACTCACGCCGGTCGAATGCCGCATCACGTTCCAGTCGCGCTTCGGCAAGGCCGAGTGGCTGCAGCCCTACACGGCGCCCACGCTGAAGGAACTCGGCGCGGCGGGCGTGCGGCGCGCCGACGTGTTCTGTCCTGGCTTTACCGCTGACTGCCTCGAAACGATCGAGGAAATCGGCATGGAAGTGCGCGACGAGTTTCTGCATGCGGGCGGCAAGGAGTTTCACCGGATCGCTTGTCTGAACGCGTCGCCGCCGTGGATCGCCGCGCTTGGCGAAATCGTCGCGCAGAATCTGCAGGGCTGGCCGGTGCAGGCGGTGCCGGTGCCGCACACCACGGGAGCGTGAAGACGCCGATGAATTACCGCATTTCAACCGAACCGGGCGCGAAGCTGCGCATCGACAAATGGCTGTGGGCGGCGCGTTTTTTCAAGACGCGTTCGCTGGCCGCGGACGCCGTCGAGAAAGGGCGGGTGCGCATCGGCGGTGCGGCGGTGAAGCCGGCGAAGGACGTGCGCGTCGGCGACTTCGTCGAGATCGAGATCGAACGGGTCGTGTGGCAGGTGGAAGTGCTGGGCGTGTGCGACGTGCGCGGCCCGGCGAGCGTCGCGCAGACGCTCTATGCGGAGACCGAAGAAAGCAAGGTGAAACGGCAGGTCGAGCAGGAGCGGCGCAGGATCTATCGCGAGCCGGCCGCCGCGTTGCACGGGCGGCCGACCAAGCGCGACCGGCGCTCTATCGACAGATTTTCAGGTGAGGATTGAAGAACTGTTCCATCGTGGCGTGCACGCCGCCGTATTCGGTGGTGTGGTCGTTGACCGCACCGGACATACAGATGGTCGTGGTACCCGCGATCAGTACCAGTGCGACCACCCCGATTGCAAAGGTCAGTTTCACGGTACTCCCCTTGGGAAGATTGAAACGGGCTGAAAAACGGGCTGAATAGGTACAACTGTCAGACGTCGGTAAGGTCTACGTTAGATTAGGGTTAACGTGGCGTTTCCGATGTATGAGTGGAGAATAGGCCAGTTGCCGGCCGCACTCAATCCCTATCTGATTGCGCCACGTTAACGGTTGTTACGGCGCATTTCGCCTGCACACCGGTGGTGCGAAAAGAGCCCCGAGAGCCGCTTGAAACGGCTCTTTGCGGCCCCATCTGCAGTTTTGTATGCGGTTGCGCGCGAACGCGCGTGTCGCGATTTTGCAACGCACAAATCCCGACGCGTGTCATGTGTTTGCGTCACCGTTGGTTTTTACTTTTTAACGACTTTCAGCGACATGGAAAACACGCAAGAGAACCCGACGAGCCAGACTCCCACGCCCGCCGACGAAGCCGCGCGCCAGGCCGCCGAGGCCGCAGCCGCCCCGCAGGAAGCCGCCGCGGGCGCCGAAGCGCCGGCAGCCGGCGAGCAGGCGCTGGCCGACGCTCAGGCGAAGATCGCCGAGTTGCAGGAAAGCTTCCTGCGCGCGAAGGCCGAAACCGAGAACGTGCGCCGTCGCGCTCAGGAAGACATCACCAAGGCGCACAAGTTTGCGATCGAGAGCTTCGCCGAGCATCTGCTGCCGGTGATCGACAGCCTCGAAGCGGCCGTCGCCCATTCGTCGGACGACCTGCAGAAGGTTCGCGAAGGCGTCGAACTCACGCTGCGTCAATTGAGCGGCGCGCTCGAGAAGGGCCGCGTCGTCGCCATCAATCCGGTCGGGGAGAAGTTCGACCCGCATCGCCACCAGGCTATCTCGATGGTGCCGGCCGACCAGGAGCCGAACACCGTCGTCGCGGTGTTGCAGAAGGGCTTCGTGATCGCCGATCGCGTGCTGCGTCCCGCGCTCGTGACCGTCGCGGCACCGAAGTAAGCGCCGCGCGGCTTCGCTCGGGCGGCAGTCCCGTGATTGAAAAAATTTAAAGACCGCATCGTAAAAGAGGTCTTGAAAACGATGTGGCCGCACTTATTTTGAGTGCAGGTATGAATTGAGAGCGGGGCGCCTTCGGGCCGGATGGGCCAACCGGGCGCTTCCCGCAGCGATCAAAGTCAGGAGATTAGTAAAAATGGGCAAAATCATCGGCATCGACCTCGGCACGACCAATTCGTGCGTGGCGATCATGGAAGGCAACTCGGTCAAGGTGATCGAGAACTCGGAAGGCGCGCGCACTACGCCGTCGATCATCGCTTACATGGAAGATAGCGAGATCCTCGTTGGCGCGCCGGCCAAGCGTCAGTCGGTCACGAACCCGAAGAACACGCTGTACGCGGTCAAGCGCCTGATCGGCCGCCGCTTCGAAGAGAAGGAAGTGCAGAAGGACATCGGCCTGATGCCGTACAGGATCATGAAGGCCGACAACGGCGACGCATGGGTCGAAGTGCGCGATCAGAAGCTCGCTCCGCCGCAAATCTCCGCCGAAGTGCTGCGCAAGATGAAGAAAACCGCTGAGGACTACCTCGGCGAGCCGGTTACGGAAGCCGTGATCACGGTGCCGGCGTACTTCAACGACAGCCAGCGCCAAGCGACCAAGGACGCGGGCCGCATCGCCGGTCTGGAAGTCAAGCGCATCATCAACGAACCGACCGCTGCGGCTCTCGCGTTCGGTCTGGACAAGGCCGAAAAGGGCGACCGCAAGATCGCGGTGTACGACCTGGGCGGCGGCACGTTCGACGTGTCGATCATCGAAATCGCCGACGTCGACGGTGAGAAGCAGTTCGAAGTGCTCTCCACGAACGGCGATACGTTCCTCGGCGGCGAAGACTTCGACCAGCGCATCATCGACTACATCATCGGCGAGTTCAAGAAAGAGCAGGGCGTCGATCTGTCGAAAGACGTGCTCGCGCTGCAGCGCCTGAAGGAATCGGCTGAAAAGGCGAAGATCGAACTGTCGTCGAGCCAGCAGACCGAAATCAACCTGCCGTACATCACGGCCGACGCGTCGGGTCCGAAGCACCTGAACCTGAAGATCACGCGCGCCAAGCTGGAAGCGCTGGTCGAAGAGCTGATCGAACGCACGATCGAGCCGTGCCGTGTCGCGATCAAGGACGCGGGCGTGAAGGTCGGCGAAATCGACGACGTGATCCTGGTTGGCGGCATGACCCGCATGCCGAAGGTGCAGGATAAGGTGAAGGAGTTTTTCGGCAAGGAACCGCGCCGCGACGTGAACCCGGACGAAGCCGTGGCCGTCGGTGCCGCGATCCAGGGCCAGGTGCTGTCGGGCGACCGCAAGGACGTGCTGCTGCTCGACGTGACTCCGTTGTCGCTCGGCATCGAAACGCTCGGCGGCGTGATGACGAAGATGATCAACAAGAACACCACGATCCCGACCAAGCACGCGCAGGTCTACTCGACGGCTGACGACAATCAGAGCGCCGTGACGATCAAGGTGTTCCAGGGCGAACGCGAAATGGCAGCGGGCAACAAGCTGCTCGGCGAGTTCAACCTCGAAGGCATTCCGCCGGCCCCGCGCGGCGTGCCGCAGATCGAAGTGAGCTTCGACATCGACGCGAACGGCATTCTGCACGTCGGCGCGAAGGACAAGGCGACCGGCAAGGAAAACCGCATTACGATCAAGGCGAACTCGGGCCTGTCCGAAGCCGAAATCGAGAAGATGGTGAAGGACGCCGAAGCGAACGCGGAAGAAGATCACAAGCTGCGTGAGCTGGCCGACGCCCGCAACCAGGGTGACGCGCTTGTTCACAGCACGAAGAAGGCGCTCACCGAATACGGCGACAAGCTGGAAGCCGGCGAGAAGGAAACGATCGAAACCGCGCTGAAGGACCTCGAAGACACGCTGAAGAACGCGTCGAGCGACAAGGCCGCGATCGAAGCGAAGATCGAAGCCGTGGCTACCGCCTCGCAGAAGATGGGCGAGAAGATGTACGCCGACATGCAGGCTGCGCAAGGTGCCGAAGCGGCAGCAGCGGGTGCGGCGGCGGGTGCCGGTGCATCGGCGGGCGCGAGCCAGCAGGCCGACGACGTGGTCGACGCCGAGTTCAAGGAAGTGAAGAAGGACTAAAGCCAGGTCGTCATCCGACCGTAAAGCCGCGCACAGCAATGTGCGCGGCCCGGCTGCACAAAAAACGGCGTCCTTTCGGACGGTCTGAGTGCAAGAGCGGTTATCGCGCCTGGCGAGCCTTTTCGGCTCTCCGGGCACATTTGTTTTATGGAGGGCGTTGTTTTGAGTCGCGTCGAAGCGGGTGAAAACAACGGCCGGACGAGTCGTGAGACTCCAGCATTCAAAAGGAGCTACCGCGCCGCATTGCGCGGGTGGCGTTGAACCGATATGGCGAAACGGGATTACTACGAGGTTCTGGGCGTCGCAAAGAACGCGAGCGACGACGAAATCAAGAAGGCTTATCGCAAGCTCGCGATGAAGCACCACCCCGACCGCAACCCGGGCAACAAGGATGCGGAAGAGCATTTCAAGGAAGTGAAGGAAGCCTATGAAATGCTGTCGGACTCGCAAAAGCGTGCCGCGTACGACCAGTACGGCCACGCGGGCGTCGATCCGAACATGGGTGGGGCCGGCGCCCAAGGCTTCGGCGGTTTTGCCGATGCATTCGGCGATATTTTCGGCGACATCTTCGGCCAGGCGGCCGGGGGCGCCGCACGCGGCGGCGGCCGTGCCGGTCCGCAGGTCTATCGTGGCGCCGATCTGCGCTACAGCATGGAAATCACGCTCGAACAGGCCGCGCATGGCTACGACACGCAAATCCGCGTGCCGAGCTGGGTTTCGTGCGAAGTCTGTCACGGTTCGGGCGCGAAGCCCGGCACCAAGCCGGAAACCTGCCCGACCTGTAGCGGCTCGGGCTCGGTGCGCATGTCGCAGGGCTTTTTCAGCATCCAGCAGACCTGCCCGAAGTGCCACGGCACCGGCACGTATATTCCCGATCCGTGCGGTCACTGCCACGGCGCAGGCAAGGTGAAGGAAACCAAGACGCTGGAAGTGAAGATTCCGGCCGGTATCGACGACGGCATGCGCATCCGCTCGGCCGGCAATGGCGAGCCGGGTATCAACGGCGGTCCGTCGGGCGATCTGTACGTCGAGATTCACATCAAGCAGCATTCGGTGTTCGAGCGCGACGGCGACGACCTGCATTGCCAGATGCCGATTCCGTTCACCACGGCGGCGCTCGGCGGCGAGATCGAAGTGCCGACGCTCGCGGGCCGCGCGAGCTTCACGGTGCCGGAAGGCACGCAGTCGGGCAAGACGTTCCGTCTGCGCGGCAAGGGTATCAAGGGCTTGCGCTCGAGCATCGCCGGCGATCTGTATGTGCACGTGCAGGTCGAAACGCCGGTCAAGCTCACCGACACGCAGCGCGATCTGCTCAAGCAGTTCGAGAAGGCGCTCGTGGAAGGCGGGGCGCGGCACAGCCCGCAGAGCAAGAGCTGGTTTGATCGGGTGAAGAGTTTCTTCGATTAATCGCAGTCCGATTCGGCGATAAGCATGACGGCGGATGAGCGCGGCGCGGTATTCGCGCTGCTCGACGATTGCGGCGCAACGGCGGCGCGCCGTTCGAGTCGTCTGTACACGGGTTTTGTGCATGAGCGGGTCTGCGCGGATGCCGTGCTGCTCGACGCCGTGTGCGCAAGCGTCGTCGCGGACGCGCGCAGCGGTTTGCATGCCGTCGTGCTCGCCGACTATGAATTCGGCCGCGCGCTCATGGGTCTCGATGCGCGCCGGTCTTCGGAAACGCAGCGTGGCAATGCCGCGCTGCGTTTTTTATTGTTCGAACGCTGTGCGAGGCTTTCGCGCGAAGAGGTCGATGCATGGCTGATCGCGCGCGACAACGACGCGCTCGAGCCTTCGGTCGCGGGCACGGCGAACGTGCGCGCGAGTGTCGATTCCACGCAGTTCAACGCGGCGATCGAGGCGATTCACGCCGCCCTGCGCGCGGGCGATTCCTATCAGGTCAACTACACGTACCGGCTCGGCTTCGACGTATTCGGGCCGCCGGTGGCGTTGTATCGGCGCTTGCGCGCGCGCCAGCCGGTGCCGTTCGGTGCGCTTGCCGCATTGCCGGGCGGCGGCTGGGTGTTGTCGTGCTCGCCGGAACTGTTCGTCGAGAAGCAGGGCGCGACGTTGCGCGCGCGGCCGATGAAGGGCACGGCGCCGCGCTCGCACGATCCATCCGCCGACCAGTGGACCGCCGAGTTTCTCGCCAACGATCCGAAAAACCGCGCCGAGAACGTGATGATCGTCGATCTGTTGCGCAACGACCTGTCGCGCGTTGCCCAGACCGGTTCGGTCAAGGTGCCGGCGCTGTTCTCGGTCGAGCCGTATGCGTCGGTCTGGCAGATGACGTCGACGGTGGTCGCGACGTTGCCGGGCGGCACGTCGTTTGCCACGATCCTGCGCGCGCTGTTTCCGTGCGGCTCGATTACCGGCGCGCCGAAGCATCGCACGATGCAATTGATCGACGAACTCGAAAGCACGCCGCGCGGGTTGTATACGGGCGCGATCGGCTGGCTCGATGCGCCTTTTGCGAATGCTGACAGCGCGCAGTCGGGTGCCGTTACACACGCGGCCGTTACCCATGCAGAGGCAGCGGCCGCGAACACGTCCTTGTGCGGCGACTTCTGTCTCTCGGTCGCCATCCGTACGCTAACGCTGAGTCCATCCGCGCAAACGCAAGCGGGCGACGCCGCCTGTTTCCGCGGCAGCATGGGCATCGGCGCGGGTATCGTTCTCGACAGCGTCGCCGCCGACGAACATGCGGAGTGCCAATTGAAAGCACGTTTTCTGACCGGCGCGGAGCCGGGCTTCGAACTTTTCGAAACGATGTACGCGACGCGGGAAGACGGCGTGCGGCATCTGGCGCGCCATCTGCGGCGCCTGTCGTCGAGTGCGGCGACGTTCGGCTTTGGTTTCGACGAAGCCGGCATTCGCGAGCAGATCGACGCACAGTGTGCGGCGCTGCCCGGACAAACGCCGCATCGCGTGCGGCTCGCATTGAGCAAGAGCGGCACGGTGCAGATCACGGCCGCGGTGCTCACGCCGTTGACGGAGTCGACCGTCGGCGTTCTGCTCGGCGCCGAACAGCAGTTCGCGCCGACGCAGGCGAACGATCCGCTGCGGCGCCACAAGACCACCCGCCGCGCCGGCTACGACCGCGGCTGGCGTGAAGCCGAAGCGAAGGGCGCATTCGATACGCTGTTCTTCAACGAACGCGGTGAGCTGACCGAAGGCGGCCGCTCGAACGTATTCGTGAAGCTCGCGGGGCAATGGTGGACGCCGCCGCTCGAATCGGGCGTGCTGCCAGGCGTGATGCGGAGCGTGTTGCTCGAGGCGGCGGCGGGCCTGCAGGCCGGAGAAAGAGTACTGACCCAGATCGACGTGCTGAATGCCGAGGCGCTGCTGGTCTGCAACGCATTGCGCGGCGCGGTGCCGGCGCGGGTCGTTCGCTAGAGCGCGAAGCGGAGCACCGCGCGAGCGCGCGGTACCGCGGCGAAGCACACAGAAATTTCAACAGAAGCGCTGCATCAGAACGTGTGCTCGGCGCTTGGAAACGCTCCCTCTTTCACCGCCCGCACATACGTCTCGACCGCCGCCTGAATGCTCGGCTGCCCCTGCATGAAATCCTTCACGAAGCGCGGACGCTTGCCGGGGAAAATCCCGAGCATGTCGTGCAGCACGAGCACCTGACCCGAGCAGTCGAGCCCCGCACCGATGCCGATCGTCGGAATGCGCAACTGCTTCGTGACCTCGCTCGCGAGTGGCGACGGAATCGCTTCCATCACGATCAGCTGCGCGCCGGCTTCCTGTACCGCGAGCGAATCGCGCAGCAACTGGCTCGCCGCCGCTTCGGTCTTGCCCTGCACCTTGAAGCCGCCGAACGCATGCACCGACTGCGGCGTGAGCCCGACGTGCGCGCACACCGGAACCGAACGCTCGACCAGATGACGCACCGTGCCCGCGAGCCATTCGCCGCCTTCGAGCTTGACCATCTGCGCGCCCGCGCGCATCAGTTCGACCGCGCTTCTGAACGCGTCTTCCGGCGTGCCGTACGTGCCGAACGGCATGTCGGCAACGATCAGCGCCGACGGCCGCGCGCGTGCGACGCTCGCCGTGTGATACGCGATGTCGGCAAGCGACACCGGCAGCGTGGTGGTCTGGCCTTGCAGCACGTTGCCGAGCGAGTCGCCGATCAGCAGCACGTCGACGCCCGCGCGGTCGAGCAGCGCGGAAAAACTCGCGTCGTAGCAGGTGAGCATCGCGATTTTTTCGCCGGCGTCGCGCATTGCCTGCAGTTTCGGCACGGTGATGGCGCTCCGGCTCGCTTCCTGCAAATAGGTCATGGTTAATCCAATGGAAAAAGAAATGGCCGAGCCCGCTTAGAGCGAGGTGCCTTTGACGAAGAATTCCTTGCGGCCGCGCATCGTCTCGATGCGTTCGGCGAGCAGCGCGAGGTCCGCATCGGAGTCGAGTGGATTCAGGTGCTCGGCGTTGACCGTCAGCACGGGCGTGTGGTCGTAGTGGTAGAAGAACTCGTTGTATGCGTCGCAGAGCGCGCGCAGATAGGCGTCGGAAATCTGCAGTTCCATCGGCACCGCGCGCTTCTGGATGCGCGCGAACAGCACCTCGGGGCTCGCCTGCAGATAGACGACGAAGTCCGGCGCGGGCGCGCTGACGTCGAGCCGGGCGGCGAGCGCGCGATATAGCTGCCACTCGTCTTCCTGCAAGGTGAGACGCGCGAAGATGTCGTTTTTCTGCGTGAGAAAGTCGGCGACGAGCGGCGTGCCGGTGGCCTGCGCCGCGCTCACTTCGTGCGCCTGCTGCGCGCGTTGCAGCGCGAAGTGCAGTTGCACCGGTAGCGCGTAGCGCGCGGTATCGCGATAGAAGCGTTCCAGAAACGGATTCTCGTGCGGGCGCTCGAACAGCTCCTGCATCGACCAGCGTTGCGCGAGGCGCCGCGCGAGCGAGGTCTTGCCGACGCCGATCGGCCCTTCGATCGCGAGATAGCCGAACGGCGGACGTAGTTGCGGCGCGGTGACCGTGAGCGGCGGCGAACTCATTCGCAGCGGCCCTTATCGGCGGAACCGTCGCCGTTCAGCGCGTTGAGCATCGGGCACTGGCACGGCCCCTTCATCTTTTCGATGCGCTGGTCGCGGACATGTTCGAGCAGCGCGCTAGCGCGCCCATGTTGCGGAATGATGATCGCCGCGTCGATTTCGACGAGCGGCACGAGCGCGAATGCGCGCTCCACGAGACGCGGATGCGGCACGATCAGATCGGCTTCGTCGATCGACTGATCGCCGTACAGCAGGATGTCGAGGTCGAGCGTGCGCGGGGCGTTGCGAAACGGCCGCTCGCGGCCGAAGTGATGCTCGATCTTGTGGCACAGCGCGAGCAGATGCCGCACGGGGAGCGTCGTTTCGAGCTTCACGACGCAGTTGAAATAGTCGTCGCCGCCCGCGTCGATCGGGGCGGTGCGATACAGGCTCGATTTGGCGAGCACGGTGATGGTGTGCTGTTGTGCGAGGCACACCACCGCGTCTTTCAGGGTCTGACGCGCGTCCCCGAGATTCGCGCCGAGACCAAGATAAGCAACCGTCATGGCATAACTTCCTGCAACTATCGTTCGACGGCTTCCGCGAACGCCGCGTCAGTCTTCGTGCGAGCCTGCGTGGCCCGCGTCGTTGTCCGTGCGTTCGGCTGGTGTGCCGCCCTCCATTCCGTCACCTGATTTGCGGTTTCTGGCGCCTCCGCGCCGCCGGCGTTTTCTGGGGCTCCGGTCCTTCCCGCCTTGCGTGAGCAATGTCTCGCGCGCGGCGGCGTCTCCTTCGATGAACTCCGTCCACCATGCGCCGGCCGACTCGTCGAGTTCGCCCGAGGCGCAGCGCAACAGGAGGAAATCATACCCCGCTCTAAATCTTTGGTGTTCCAGCAGCTTCAGCGCGCTGCGGCCCGAACGTTTTTCGAGGCGCAGCTGCAGGCCCCAGATCTCGCGCATGTCGGCCGAGAAGCGCTTGTGGATCGCGAGTTTCTCGGTTTGCATGTCGAGCACTTCGTCCATCGCGCGATGCAGCGCGGGCACCGGGTACTCGCCTTCGGCCTCGAATTTCTGCCAGCGCTGCTGCACGTCGTGCCACAGCAGCGTCGCGAACAGGAAGCCCGGCGAGACCGGCTTGCCGGCCAGCACGCGCGCGTCGGTGCTGGAGAGCGCGAGCGAGATGAATTTCTCGCCGGTCGGCTGTTCGAGCACGACGTCGAGCAGCGGCAGCAGTCCGTGATGCAGGCCTTCCTGGCGCAGCCGCTTCAGGCATGCGAGCGCGTGACCCGACAGCATGAGCTTGAGCATCTCGTCGAACAGACGCGCGGCGGGCACGTTGTTGATGAGGTCGGCCATCTTCTTGATCGGCGCGCGCGTTGCGTCGTCGATCTCGAAGCCGAGCTTGGCGGCGAAACGCACGACGCGCAGCATGCGCACCGGGTCTTCGCGATAGCGCGTGGCCGGGTCGCCGATCATGCGCAGCAGGTGTGCGCGGATGTCGGCCATGCCGTTGTGGTAGTCCAGCACGGTTTGCGTGGCCGGATCGTAGTACATCGCGTTGATCGTGAAGTCGCGGCGCGTGGCGTCTTCGTGCTGCTCGCCCCAGACGTTGTCGCGCAGCACGCGGCCGCTCGCGTCGACCGCATGGGTGCGGCGGTCGAGCTCGTCGCGCTTCAGGCGCTTCGGCGGCGCGGCGTCGGCCGCGGGCGGATCGACGAGCGCGCGGAACGTCGAGGTCTCGATGATTTCCTGGCCGAACTGCACGTGCACGATCTGGAAGCGCCGGCCGATGATGCGAGCGCGGCGGAACAGCTTCTGCACCTGTTCGGGCGTCGCGTCGGTCGCGACGTCGAAGTCTTTCGGTTTCACGCCGAGCAGCAGGTCGCGCACCGCACCGCCGACGATGAACGCACGGTAGCCCGCCTGTTGCAGACCTTCGGTGACGCGGATCGCGTTGCGCGAGATCAGCGTGGGGTCGATGCCGTGCACGTCGTGCGGAATGATGACGGGCGCGTCCGGTTCGCGCGGCGCTTTGGCGGCGGCCGCGGCGGATTTGCGGCGCGGCTTCGCGGCCGTGCCGGAAGCGCTCGTGCCGGCGCCGGACTTGCCGCGCGCCGATGCGTTGCCTTTGGCGTCGCCGGCCTCGGCGTGGGTTTCGGCGGAGAGCGTGTCGTCAGCGGTCGCCGCGTCCTGGCCGAAGAGCTTGCGAATGAGTTTCTTGATCACGAGGGTTGAAAGAGTTCGAGGATGCGCCAGCCTTTGGCTTGCGCATGGGCGCGCAACGTGTCGTCCGGATTGGTCGCGATGGGATCGGTGACTTTTTCGAGCAGCGGGATGTCGTTGTGCGAATCGCTATAGAAATAGCTGTGCTCGAAGTCGCTCCAGTTCTTGCCGAGCGAGGCGAGCCACATTTCGGTGCGCACGATCTTGCCTTCCTTGTAGCTCGGCGTGCCGGTCGGGCGGCCCGTGTAAGCGCCGTGCGGATCGCCGCCGACGGTTTCCGCCTCGCAGGCGATCAGCGCGTCGACGCCGAATGCCTGGGCGATCGGCCGCGTGATGAATTCGTTGGTGGCGGTGACAACGCAGCAGAGGTCGCCCGCTTCGCGGTGCTGCTTCACGAGTTCGAGCGCGGCCGGCAGGATGGCCGGCGTGATGACCTCGTGCATGTACTGCGCGTGAAGGTCGGCAAGCTGCGCGCGCGAGTACCTGGCGAGCGGCGTCAGCATGGCGATCAGATAAGCGTGAATGTCGAGCTGGCCGGCTTTGTAGTCGGCGTAGAAGCGGTCGTTTTCACGGGCGAAATTTTCGGCGTCGACCATGCCTTTTTTCACCATGAAGCGGCCCCATTCGTGGTCGCTGTCGGTGGGAATGAGCGTGTGGTCGAGATCGAAGAGTGCGAGGTTAGCCATGGGGGCCTATTTTACTTGAAGCGGGAGAGACGGCGTATGAACCTGCCGGGTCGGCCAGGGACGCGCCGGTGCCCGGGCCTTCGTGCGCGGCGGCCGGGCCGGATGCGGATGAGGCTGGCGCAGCGGATGCCCCCCCTGCGGCCGGGCCGGTAATGGAGCCCGTGGAACCGCCGCGCCGCTCGTCCGCGCCGGGCGATGCGAGCATCGTGCGCAACAGCGGCAGCGTGACCGCGCGCTTCTGTTCGAGCGAGAAGCGGTCGAGCGCGTCGAGCAGCGCCATCAGGCTCGGCATGTCGCGGCGAAAATGCGTGAGCAGGTAGGCCGGCACGTCGTCGGCGAGCATGATGCCGCGCTCGCGCGCCGCGCGTTTGAGCACCGCGGCCTTGGCGTCGTCGGGCAGCGGCGCGAGATGAAACACGAGACCCCAGCCGAGCCGCGTGCGCAGATCCTCGCGCACGGTCATGCCGATCGGTGGCGCGTTGCCCGCGGCGACCAGCGCACTGGTCGGGTGCGCGCGTACTTCGTTGAAGAGGTTGAACACGGCGATCTGCTGCGCGGCCGACAGCGCATCGCAGTCGTCGATCGCATAGAGCGCGACGCGCGGATCGAAGCCGAACGCGGCGAGGCTGCTCTGCGGGCCGGCGAAGCGCGCATGGCCCGGCGGCGCTTCGTGCACGAGCGCCTGCAGCAGGTGCGTGCGGCCGCTGCCGGCTTCGCCCCAGACGTAGAAGGTGCGATCGGCGACCGGCCCGGCGGCGAGCGCGTTGTCGAGCTCGCGCAGACGCGTGACCAGCTCGGCGTTCGCGCCGGCGAAAAAATTGTCGAATGTCGAGGGCGGCGGGGTGCCGAGATCGAGCGTCAGTTGACGAAGCACAGTAGGTTAATGCCGAATTAATGCCGAAAATAAGGCTCGGGCCGCACCGGGCCCGAACCTCGGGGCCTGAAGCGTCAAGCAAGCCGATCAATCAAGCGGGTCAATCAGCGCTCAGTGGTTGCAGGGCGTGCTCGCCGGGTTGCCGGGCCGCGCGTCGCGCGAACGCGGCGGATGGAATCGCGCGTGGTGGCGGCACGGGAATCGGAGTGTCGTAGGACAAACTCGTTTCCGGCTGGGTCGAACGCGCGAATTCCAGCCAGGCGGCCGGCATCGGGTAAAATCGCATTTTACCGACCTTCGAGCTCTTCCCCATGAATCAACCGAAATCCACCCCGTCTTCAACCGATTCGGCCCAAGGTTTGTCGTATCGCGACGCCGGCGTGGACATCGATGCGGGCGACGCCCTCGTCGACGCCATCAAGCCCTTTGCCAGGAAGACTCTGCGCGACGGCGTGCTGGGCGGCATCGGCGGATTCGGCGCGCTGTTCGAAGTGCCGAAGAAGTACAAGGAGCCGGTGCTCGTGTCCGGCACCGACGGCGTCGGTACCAAGCTGCGCCTCGCGTTCCAGCTGAACCGCCACGACACGGTCGGTCAGGACCTCGTCGCGATGAGCGTCAACGACATCCTCGTGCAGGGCGCCGAGCCGCTGTTCTTTCTCGACTACTTCGCCTGCGGCAAGCTCGAAGTCGGCACGGCGGCCACCGTCGTCAAAGGCATCGCGCACGGTTGCGAACTGTCGGGCTGCGCGCTGATCGGCGGCGAAACGGCGGAAATGCCCGGCATGTACCCGGACGGCGAGTACGACCTGGCCGGTTTCGCGGTCGGCGCGGTGGAAAAGAGCAAGATCATCGACGGCAGCAAGATCGCTCCGGGCGACGTGGTGCTCGGTCTCGCGTCGAGCGGCATTCATTCGAACGGTTTCTCGCTGGTGCGCAAGATCATCGAGCGCGCCAATCCCGATCTGAACGCAGAGTTCGACGGCCGCACGCTGGCCGACGCGCTGATGGCGCCGACGCGCATCTACGTGAAGCCGCTGCTCGCGCTGATGCAGCAGATCGAGGTCAAGGGCATGGCGCACATTACGGGCGGCGGCCTCGTCGAGAACATTCCGCGCGTGCTGCGCGACGGTCTGACGGCCGAGCTCGATCAGCGCGCATGGCCGCTGCCGCCGCTGTTCTCGTGGCTGCAGAAGCACGGCGGTGTCGCCGATGCGGAAATGCACCGTGTGTTCAACTGCGGTATCGGCATGGCGGTGATCGTGGCGGCGGCGGATGCCGAGGCGGCGATCGGTTCGCTGTCCGCGGCGGGCGAGCAGGTCTGGAAGATCGGCACGGTTCGCGCAAGCGCGGCCGGCGAAGCGCAGACGGTGGTGGTCTAAGGGTTTAAGGTTTGAGCGGTTCGCGCGGCTTCCTCAGGGCGTCGCGCGGGCCGCGGTGGTTCAAGGTTGTTCAGGTCGGTTCGAATGTGCTTGAACTATTTGTTTGAACTTCGAAGAGCCGGTTCCGGATTCTTCAGATTCGCGTTTTCCTTCTCTCCCGGCTGTTCAGGCCAGTGCCTCGATCAACTCCACCACCCGCGCCGTTGCGTGCGGATCGCAGCAATCCACCACATTTCGCTCCGTCATGCTGCGCAGCCACGTAAGCTGGCGCTTGCATAGCTGACGCGTCGCGAAGACTCCCTTGTCGCGCATGGTTGGGTAATCGACCGCGCCGTCGAGGTATTCCCACACCTGCCGATAGCCGACACAACGCATCGACGGCATCTCGGGCAGCAGATCGCCGCGCGCGCGCAGCTTCGCGACTTCATCGACGAAACCGTGCGCAAGCATCGCGTCGAAGCGCTGCTCGATACGCTGGTGCAGTACGCCGCGCTCGGAGGGCTCCAGCGCGATCGGCACGAAGCGCCAGGCCGACGCGGCAGCGTCGACGCGCGCGGGCGCAGCAAGCAGCGTCGCCATCGGCTGGCCGGTCAGCATGAACACTTCGAGCGCGCGCTGGATGCGCTGCGAATCGTTCGGCGCGAGGCGCGCGGCCGTGACCGGATCGACCGCGGCGAGCCGCGCGTGCAGCGCAGGCCAGCCGTCGCGCGCGGCGTCGGCGTCGAGTGCTGCGCGCACGTCGGCATCGGCGGCGGGCAAATCGTTGAGCCCCTGCGTGAGCGCCTTGTAGTACAGCATCGTGCCGCCGACCAGCAGCGGTAGCCGGCCGCGCGCATGAATCTCGCCGACGAGCCGCAGCGTGTCGGCGCGAAACTGCGCGGCCGAATACGAGTCGGCCGGATCGACGATATCGATCAGATGATGCGGCGTGGCCGCGCGTTCTGCGGCGGTCGGCTTGGCGGTGCCGATGTCCATCTCGCGATAGACGAGCGCCGAATCGACGCTGATGATCTCGACCGGCCGCCGCGCGGCCAGCGCGAGCGCGGCGGCGGTTTTGCCGGACGCGGTCGGGCCGAGCAGGCAGGGGATCGGAGCAGGGTGTGACGTCATGGGCAAGCGGGCGCGCGTCGCAACGGTTTCATTCAACGCAGCGCGTTATTGCCCGCGCATGAACAGCCGATCGAGATCGGCGAGCGTCAGCTGATACCAGGTCGGCCGCCCGTGGTTGCATTGGTCGGCGCGTTCGGTTGCTTCCATCTGGCGCAACAGCGCGTTCATTTCGTCGAGCGTCAGACGCCGGTTCGCGCGTACCGCGTGATGGCAGGCGAGCGTGCCGAGCAGTTCGTGCTGGCGCTCGGTCAGCACGCGCGAGCCACCGAACGCGTGCAGGTCGGACAGTACCGCGCGCGCGAGCGCCTGCAGATCGGCGTCTTTCAGCAGCGCGGGCACCGCGCGGATCGCGAGCGTGGTTGGCGAGAGCACCGCGAGGTCGAAGCCGAGCGCGTCGAGCGTGTCGCGCTCTTCCTCGACCGTGCCGATTTCGACCGGGTCGGCCTGCATCGTCTGCGGGATCAGCAGCGGCTGCACGGCAATTGCGCGATCGGCGAGCGCGTTCTTGAACTGCTCGTAGAGGATGCGTTCGTGCGCGGCGTGCATGTCGACGATCACGAGCCCGTGGCGATTCTGCGCGAGCACATAGATGCCGTGAACCTGGCCGAGCGCGAAGCCGAGCGGCTGGTCGTCGGCGGCGTCGAACGTGCTTGCGCCGAACGGTGCGGCGGAAAACGGCGCGGCGGGCGCCGCTGTGCCATAGGGCGCGGTCGTTTCGGCGGCCGAATCGCGCGCCTCGAACAGCGAGGCCCCTTCGACCCGCCCGGCAAGCGGGTCCTTGCGGCCGAACAGCGCGTCGTAGCCCGCGAGCGGTTGCGCGACCGGCAGCGTGCCTTGCGTCATGCGCGCCTGGCGCATCCAGGTGTTGCCGGGCTGCGAGCCGCCGAATCCGCCGGAGCCGGTGCGGGCGCCGGTGCCGAAACCGGCTCCCGAAGCGCCGCCTGACATACCGGCACCCGAGCCGAAGCCGCCGCCCGCGCTGCCGGCACCGCCTGCGCTACTTGCACCACTTGCACCGCCCAACGGCGTCGCCCCAAACGAAGCCGGCTCACCCGCTGTCGGCTCCAGGTGTGCCGCATGTCCGCCCGCCGTCGTTTCCGGCGACGCGCCCGCGTGCCGCGCAAGCGCGCGCTGCACCGCGTGGAACACGAACTGGTGGATCGAGCGCGAATCGCGGAAACGCACTTCGATCTTCGACGGATGCACGTTCACGTCGACGCCTTCGGGCGGCAGATCGAGGAACAGCACGTAGGACGGAAAGCGCTCGCCGTGCAGCACGTCTTCATAAGCGGCGCGCACCGCGTGGGTGAGCAGCTTGTCGCGCACGAAGCGGCCGTTGACGAAGAAATACTGCTGGTCGGCGCGGCCGCGGCTCGCGGTCGGCAGACCGGCGCAGCCGTAGATCGCAAGCGGACCGGCGGCTTCGTCGAGCGGCAGATGGGCGGTCGCGAATGTGTCGCCGAGAATCTTCGCGACGCGCACGGGCGGCTCGCTCGCGTTCCAGTGCTCGACGGCCTTGCCGTTATGCAGCACCGAAATCGCGACGTCGGGACGCGCGAGCGCGGCGCGGCGAATCTGTTCGAGGCAATGGCCGAGTTCGGTCTGTTCGCTTTTCAGGAATTTGCGGCGCGCGGGCGTGTTGAAGTACAGCTCGCGGACTTCGATCGTCGTGCCTTGCGTGCCGGCCGCGGGACTCAGCACGCCGGTTTCCGCGTCGATGCGCACCGCGTGCGGCGCGTCGGCCGTGCGGCTCGTGATGCTCATCTGCGCGACCGATGCGATCGACGCCAGCGCTTCGCCGCGGAACCCGAGCGTCGCGACCGCTTCGAGTTCGGCGAGCGAGCGGATCTTGCTGGTCGCGTGGCGCGTCAGGGCGAGCGCGAGTTCGTTTTCGGGGATGCCGCAGCCGTCATCGGTAATCGAAATGCGTTTGACGCCGCCTTCGTCGAGCAGGATGCGCAGCGTTTGCGCGCCCGCGTCGAGCGCATTTTCGAGCAGTTCCTTGACCACCGAGGCCGGCCGTTCGACCACTTCGCCGGCGGCGATCTGGCTGATCAGTTGATCGGGCAGGGGCTGGATCGCGCGCAACGGACGCGGCGCGGGCGCGGTGCCGGACGTGTCGGGGTGCGCGGCCGAGGCGGGGGCGCCGGCAGGCGTTTCGGAAAATTCTGACATGGCGAAATTATAGCGACTCGGCGCCAGGGGCTCGCGGGCATGCCTCATGCGTGCCGATCGTACGGCCCGGTGCGGCAGATTTTTAATCGCGCCGAGGCACTTTATGTATCATGTCGCGGTCAATTCGCAACGGTTTGCGATACTGCATGCCGGCTCTCTCCGCAGGCCGCGCGGCGGCCGTTTTTCCACGCTCATATTCGCTCGATAAAGGACGTTCCTTGGATACGTTGCTACATTTCGTCAACCTTGTCCTGCACATCGACAAGTTTCTCGGGGACTTCATTCACGTGTACGGCGCCTGGGTCTATGCGGTGCTGTTCCTGATCGTGTTCGCCGAAACCGGGCTCGTCGTTCTGCCGTTTCTGCCGGGCGATTCGCTGCTGTTCATCGGCGGCGCTTTCTGCGCGACCGGGCAGATGAACCTCGGCGCGCTGATCCTGCTGCTGCTGATCGCGGCGGTCACCGGCAATACCACCAACTATCTGATCGGGCGCGCCATCGGGCCGCGCGTGTTCAATTCGCATATTCCGGTGCTCGAGCGCTTTCTCGATCGCGCCGCGCTGCAGAGGACGCACAACTTCTACGAGAAGCACGGCGGCAAGACCATCGTGCTCGCACGCTTCATCCCGGTCGTGCGGACCTTTGCGCCGTTCGTCGCGGGCGCCTCGACGATGACGTGGAGCCGGTTCCAGTTCTTCAACGTCATCGGTGCGCTGTCGTGGGTGCTGCTGCTCGTGCTGCTCGGCTACTTCTTCGGCAACATCCCGTTCATCCGTCAGTATCTGAACGTGATCGTGCTCGTCGGTATCGGCGCGGCGATCGTGCCGGTCGTGCTCGGCGGCCTGTGGAAGATGCTGCGCAAGAATGGCGCGAATGCGAGTAACCGCTGAGGTGAGGCGATATCCGCATACCGGTATCGGGTGATAGTGCCGGCCCGTTTCGGGGTACGGATCGGGGCATGAAAATCGGGGCATGAATCAGAGCATGAAAAAGGGGGCGCTAGTTTAGCGACCCCTTTTTCATGGTGCCTGCTGTACTGAAGCCGTATTTCCTGTCTGCGCGCCCGTCGCCTTTTCCGATCAATCGCGTGTGACTGCGCGCGGCGCCAGCGGCGTTTCCGGCGTCGGATAACCGGCTTCCTTGAAGGTCTCTATGATCGCGCGATTCGTGTCGAAATAGACCTGCCAGTAGTTCTGGTTCGACGTATAAGGGCGCACGCACAGCAAAGGCCCTTCCGGCGTGAAGCTCAATACCTCGATATCCGGCGCGGGGCTCTCGACGACATTGGGAATTTTCGTCACGGCCGCTTTGAGGCGCGCCATCGCATCGGCCGGGTCGACGCCATTGGCGATCTTCGCCGTCAGCTCGACCCGGCGCACCGGCAAGACGCTGTAGTTCGAGATCGTATCGGAGAAGATCTTGTTGTTGCCGACGATCGTCGTGACGTTGTCGGGCGTCACGATCGTGGTGCCGAACAGACCCAGTTCCGTGACCGTGCCGGTGACGCCGGCCGCGGTGACGAAATCGCCGACCTTGAACGGCCGCAGCACCTGCATGAATATGCCGGCCGCGAAGTGCGCGAGCAGACCGCCCCATGCCGTGCCGATCGCGAGACCGAGACCGGCGAGCAAGGCCGCGAACGAAGTGGTCTGTACGCCGAAGATCTGCAGGATCGCAAGAACGAGCAGCAGGTTCAGCAAGGCGCCGACAATCGAGCTGAGATAGTGAGCGAGAGTGGGATCGACACGGCCGTTGCGCACGACCAGCTTGCGCAGCAGCCCGGTGATGAGGCCGATGATCCAGCGGCCGACGATCCACAGGACGATTGCCCCGACGACCTTGGTGCCGAGGTCGATGCCTCGGGTCATGATGAAGACACGTACGGTTTCAAGATCCAAGATGTACCTCGTTGGATAAGTTGCCATGAACTGATTGAACGGCGCTGGTGCAATACAGCGGCAAATGCTTAGGCGACGGGCGCGACCGGCGAAACCCGGTCCTCGGGAGTTATAGCCGACCGCGCCCGCATGCGCAAGGACCGTTCCTGCTCGTGGCGAAGGCGCTCGGCGTGCGTCGGGCCGGCGCGTCGGCTCAGATACGCAGACGCGATTCCGAATACGGCGACGTGGAGATCACGATCGTCTTGCAGGCGTCGAGCTTCGTCGAGCGTCGGCGGCGTGCCACGTAGTGCCATGCGAACGCGACCATGATCGCCAGCACATAGGCGCCCGAGCGCTGGAAAAATGTTGCCGTTCGTGAAAATTGCCCGTAGCGGCTCTGCGCATCGGCGAACACGACGAAGGTCAGCACGATATCGAGGACAAGTGCGATCGCGGCGAGTGCGGCGAACACGCGCGGACCACTCAGCGTGGCGCCGGCGCCGAGCCGGTTGTACAGGCCGCACGCGAGCGACACGCCCGCAAGCAGGGCGAGATTGACAAGGATGTCTAACAGAAAGTGGGTCATATCGATCCAATGAAAGCGTAGTGCGCCGTGGCGTCGCCGAAACGTCCGCTTGTGCAACGTATCGGGCATGCCGTGTTGATCTGGCGGCGGCGATCATTACATATCTTCCTGTCTCGATAAATAAGCACGCGATGTCGATCGAGCACAAACCGCAACGCGGCTATGCAACGGACATTGGCAAAAATTTTGCGTCTGCAACATTTTTTGTCGCCCGTCTTTGTCGCCAATCATCACGTATGAAAACCGGACGTGAATTAACCGTCTACGGCTGATGTCCACGAAGCACTTCCATCGAGCTCTATGCGTACGGGCTATTTGAATTGAATGCCTCGGCTGCGAACCTGACACATCGCTGTCGCTCGTGCGCAGTAATCTCTTTCCTATACTGGCCCGGGATTGCGCATGGAAAGCCGCGCCCGATTGCTGCCTCTCGACGTATTCGCAACACGATCGGCCAATTGCGCGTAGAGTCAACGCCTGCGCATGATGTCGAGGTGTGATCGACGGCAGCGCAGCGAGCTATACGGCGTTAGTTTTTTTCTCTCGCCCGAATCGAATAAGTCAATTTCCGTTGCCGACCCGAAGCCAATATTATGTCTAAGGTACCCGGAGTTTGGCCGAGGCCGGGTAGGTAATCATTGAACACGGTTGAAGGAGATAACGCATGTCAAGCGAAGCAAAATGCCCATTCAAGCATACTGCCGGGAGTGGCACGACCAACCGCGACTGGTGGCCGAAGCAGTTGCGACTGGACCTGCTCAGCCAACATTCCACCAAGTCCAATCCGCTGGACAAGGACTTCAACTACGCTGAAGCATTCAAGAGTCTCGATCTGGCTGCCGTCAAGAAGGATCTCGCGGCGCTGATGACCGACTCGCAGGAGTGGTGGCCGGCCGACTTTGGTCACTATGGGCCGCTGTTTATCCGTATGGCATGGCATAGCGCCGGCACGTACCGCACCGGCGATGGCCGTGGAGGTGGCGGCCGCGGTCAGCAGCGGTTCGCGCCGCTCAACAGCTGGCCCGATAACGTCAGCCTCGACAAGGCCCGTCGTCTGCTGTGGCCGATCAAGCAAAAATATGGCCAGAAGATTTCCTGGGCCGATCTGCTGATCCTCACCGGCAACGTCGCGCTCGAAACCATGGGCTTCAAGACTTTCGGTTTCGCCGGCGGTCGCGAGGACACGTGGGAGCCGGACCACGACGTCTATTGGGGCGCGGAAACGACCTGGCTCGGTGGCGATCTGCGCTATGGCAAGGGTGCGGCTGCCGACCCGCAGACACAGAGCGCCGAGGCAGGCCGCAATCTCGAGAATCCGCTCGGCGCGGTGCAGATGGGTCTCATCTACGTGAACCCCGAAGGGCCGGATGGCAATCCCGATCCGCTCGCGGCGGCTTTCGACATTCGCGATACGTTCGGGCGCATGGCGATGAACGACGAGGAAACCGTTGCGCTGATCGCCGGCGGCCACACGTTCGGCAAGACGCACGGCGCTGGTCCGGCCAGCAACGTCGGCCCTGAACCCGAAGCGGCCGACCTCGAGAACCAGGGGCTCGGCTGGCGCAACAGCTTCGGCACCGGCAGTGGCCGCGACGCGATCACGAGCGGTCTCGAAGTGACGTGGACTACCACGCCGACGAAGTGGGGCATGGGCTTCTTCGAAAACCTGTTCGGCTACGAATGGGAACTGACGAAGAGCCCGGCCGGCGCGCATCAATGGGTCGCGAAGAACGCGGGCGAAACCATTCCGCATGCCTATGACGCGTCGAAAAAGCTGCTGCCGACGATGCTCACGACCGATCTCTCGCTGCGCTTCGATCCGGCCTACGAAAAAATCTCGCGCCACTTCATGGCGAATCCGGATGCGTTCGCCGATGCGTTCGCGCGTGCATGGTTCAAGCTGACGCACCGCGACATGGGTCCGCGCTCGCGCTACCTCGGCCCGGAAGTGCCGGCTGAAGAACTGCTCTGGCAAGACCCGATTCCGGCCGTGAATCATCCGCTCGTCGACGCGCAGGACATTGCCGCGCTCAAGCAGAAAATCCAGGCATCGGGCCTTAGCGTCGCGCAACTGGTGTCGACCGCGTGGGCCTCGGCTTCGACCTTCCGCGGCTCGGATATGCGCGGCGGCGCCAACGGTGCGCGTATCCGTCTTGCACCGCAAAAGGACTGGGACGCCAACCAGCCCGCGGAACTGGCGAAGGTGCTGAAGGTGCTCGAAGGCATCCAGAGCGAGTTCAACGGCGGCGCAGCGGGCGGCAAGAAGGTCTCGCTCGCGGACCTGATCGTGCTGGCGGGCGGCGTCGGTATCGAGCAGGCGGCACAGAAGGCCGGCCAGAGTGTCGAAGTGCCGTTCTCGCCGGGCCGCATGGATGCCTCGCAGGAGCAGACCGACGTGGAATCGGTCGGCATGCTCGAACCGGTTGCCGATGGTTTCCGCAACTACCTGAAGGGCAAGTTCGCGTTGCCGGCCGAAGCGCTGCTGATCGACAAGGCGCAACTGCTGACGCTGAGCGCGCCGGAAATGACGGCACTGGTCGGCGGTCTGCGCGTGCTGAACGTCAATGCCGGCAAGCATGCGCAGGGCGTCTTCACCGATCGTCCCGAAACGCTGAGCAACGACTTCTTCCGCAACCTGCTCGATATGAACACAGAGTGGAAGCCGCTCTCCGAGGAGCGGGATGCGTTCGAGGGACGTGATCGCAAGACCGGTCAGGTGAAGTGGACCGGTTCGCGCGTCGATCTGGTGTTCGGTTCGAACTCCGTGTTGCGCTCTCTCTCTGAAGTCTATGCAAGCGGAGACGGGCAGCAGAAGTTCCTTCGCGACTTTGTCGCCGCATGGGTCAAGGTGATGAACCTCGACCGGTTCGATCTCGCCTGAGCGGGCCCATGACCTCGCCGGGACGAAGCGTTCCGGCGAGGTCGGCAAGTACGCGAATCGACGCGAGTCCGACATGAAGCCGTGATGCCTTGCGGCACTTTGCTTCGGAAAACCACCAAGGGTTACAGCGCTTCATGCCTGTAACCCTTTGTTGTTCGTGGCGAGCGGTATGGATTCGACGACCCGCACTCAGCCTGTCGGAGAAGGGGGGAAGCCACTGGAACGGCTGCGAAAAGTCGTCCGGATCTCGATACCCGAAATATATGATCGATCTCGAAACCCCAGAGTAGCAGGCGTTCCGGCCCATACCATGCTTTCAAGGTATGAAAAACGACTGGAACAGTATTGGACGCTCTCAGTACGCCGCGTGTATAAAACACACACTGTGACCGCACTGAAGCAGCCTCCGCCATGACCACTCCGACGATCGAACGTATCGAAACCTGCCTCGTCGATTTGCCGACGATTCGCCCTCACAAGCTCTCGGTTGCCACGATGCACGGGCAAACGCTGATGCTCGTGAAGGTCTATTGCAGCGACGGCATCGTCGGCATCGGCGAAGGCACCACGATCGCCGGCATGGCCTACGGCCCGGAAAGCCCGGAAGCGATGAAGCTTGCCATCGACACCTACTTCGCACCGGCCATGCTCGGCCAGGACGCGACGCGCATCCAGGCGTTGATGGCGCATCTCGGCAAGCTGGTCAAGGTCAATCACTTCTCGAAGAGCGCGCTCGAAACCGCGCTGCTCGACGCACACGGCAAACGCCTCGGCGTGCCGGTCAGCGAACTGCTCGGCGGCCGCCGCCGCGAGCGCCTGCCGGTCGCATGGACGCTCGCTTCGGGCGATACCGCGAAAGATATCGCCGAGGCCGAGCATATGCTCGACATTCGCCGCCATCGGATCTTCAAGCTGAAGATCGGCGCGAAAGAACTCAAGACCGACATCAAGCACGTTGCCGACATCAAGAAGGCGGTGGGCGAGCGCGCCGCGGTGCGTGTCGACGTCAACATGGCCTGGAGCTCGACCCAGGCGGCATGGGCGATTCCCGCGCTGGCCGATGCCGGCTGCGAACTGGTGGAGCAGCCGGTTGCGTCCGTCGTGGCGCTGGCGCGCCTGATGCGCCGTTTCCCGGTCGCGCTGATGGCCGACGAAATCCTGCAAGGCCCGGAAAGCGCATTCGAGATCGCGAAGAGCGGTGCGGCCGACGTGTTCGCGATCAAGATCGAGCAGAGCGGCGGTCTGTTCGCCGCGCAGCGCGTCGCCGCGATTGCCGACGCCGCCGGTATCGAACTGTACGGCGGCACGATGCTGGAAGGCGCGTTCAGCACGATCGCCTCGGCGCATCTGTTCGCGAGCTTTGCGAACCTGCAGTGGGGCACCGAACTGTTCGGGCCGCTGCTGATTACCGAAGAAATTCTGACCACACCGCTGGATTACAGCGACTTCGAGTTGACCGTGCCGAATGGCCCGGGTCTGGGCATCGAACTGGACGAAGCGAAGCTCAGGCGTTTCACCCGCGACGGGCTGCTGAAAGTCACTCGATAACCCCGACAACCACCGATAGGGTGCCGACCATGCTTTACCACGTACGAATGGATGTGAATATTCCGGCCGACATGCCGGCCGATGTCGCCAATGAAATCAAGGCGCGCGAAAAGGCCTATTCGCAGGACCTGCAGCGCAGCGGCAAGTGGCGCCATATCTGGCGTCTTGCCGGCGAGTACGCGAACTACAGCATTTTCGATGTAGAGAGCAATGCCGAGCTGCACGACATTCTGACCGGCTTGCCGCTATTTCCGTACATGAAAATTTCGGTGACGCCGCTGTGCCGTCACCCGTCGTCGATTCGCGACGGCGACGCCTGAGCCAGCGGAGCAGGCCGCTCCTCCGGGCGCGGACCCGCACTGAGCCATTTCCCCTGATACACATGGAGACTGTCATCATGAACGTCAAAGTATTCCAGAGCAAGGAAGCGCAGGACCTGTTGAAGGCCGCATCGAATATCGACGGCAGCAACGGCAATGTACGTTTTCAACAGATCATTCATCGTCTGCTCGGCGATCTGTTCAAAGCCGTCGACGATCTCGACATCACGCCCGACGAAGTCTGGGCCGGCGTCAACTACCTGAACAAACTCGGTCAGGATGGCGAAGCGGCGCTGCTCGCCGCGGGCCTCGGCCTCGAGAAGTATCTCGACATCCGTATGGATGCCGCCGACAAACAGGACGGTCTCGACGGCGGCACGCCGCGCACCATCGAAGGCCCGCTCTATGTCGCGGGCGCGCCGGTGCGCGATGGCATGTCGAAGCTCGACATCAACCCCGACGAGGACGCCGGCCCGCTCGTGATTCACGGCACGGTCACGGGTCCGGACGGCAAGCCGGTTGCGGGTGCGGTCGTCGAATGCTGGCACGCGAATTCGAAGGGCTTCTATTCGCACTTCGACCCGACGGGCGCGCAGAGCGAGTTCAATCTGCGTGGCGCGGTGAAAACCGGCGCCGACGGCAAATACGAATTCCGTACGCTGATGCCGGTCGGTTACGGCTGCCCGCCGCATGGCGCCACCCAGCAGTTGCTGAACGGGCTCGGCCGTCACGGTAACCGCCCCGCTCACGTGCACATCTTCGTCACCGACGACAAGCACCGCAAGCTGACGACGCAGTTCAACATCGAAGGCGATCCGCTGATCTGGGACGACTTCGCCTACGCGACGCGTGAAGAACTGATTCCGCCTGTTGTCGAGAAGACTGGTGGTGAAGCGCTGGGTCTGAAGGGCGATGCATACAAGTCGATTCAGTTCGACGTCAGGCTGACGCCGCTGGTCCAGGGTAAGGACAACCAGGTCGTCAACCGGCGGCGTGCTTCGGCTGCGGCTTAACGCGGGACATAGCGGCGGCGCGTGAGCGTCGCCGCTTGTTTTTCCGGCGTAGCGAAGTTCGCACTGCGTTTGCAGCCATGTTTGCAGCCACATTCGCAGCCACGTTCGCTTCAACGCTTGCATTACCCGGCGCGCGCGAGTTCATTGCCTCGTGCGCGGCCGCTGTCAGATTACTATCGAAAAATCGGTGCCGGCATGCCACGCCATGCCGCCCGACGTTCAATAAAGAGGTGGGAGCCAACAGTGTCCAGTGAAATGCGTGAGCAGGCAGCACGCGATGTCCTTGCCGTACTGCCCGATCGAGCCAACGATCTGGCGCGGCTGCGCATCCTTGTCGATGGCGACGAGCCCGTCGTGACCGTCATTGGCAAATACAACCACGGCAAGAGCAGTCTGCTCAACGAATTGATCGGCCGCGATACCTTTGCGGTTTCCGACCGGCGTGAAACGGTGAGCCTCGCGGATAACGTGCATCGAGGCGTGCGCTGGCTCGACGCGCCGGGGCTCGACGCCGACGTGGGTACCGCCGACGATCGCCATGCGCTGCAAGCGGTATGGCTCAGGTCGGACATTCGTCTCTTCGTGCATGCCGCCAAGGAAGGCGAACTCGACGAAAAGGAAACGGCGCTCTTCGCCGAATTGAATGCCGACGGCGCGAGAACGCGGCGTCAAACGTTTTTCGTGCTCTCGCAAGCCGACCAGCTGGCCGACGAGGTCGAACTCGACAAAGTCTGCACGGCGATCGGCAAGCAGGCGCCGGGCACGGAGCTGAACGTCGTTTCGTCGATGCGCAATCGCAAAGCGCTCGAAGGCGGCAAGCAGCTTCTGCTTGAGAAAAGCGGCATTCCCGCGCTGCGCGCCGCGTTGCACTCGGCGCTCGAGCGCGTGCCGCAGGCGCGGGCACATGAAGTCGCGCTCGTGTTCGACGACATCCGCGAAGAATGTCGCGCGCTGCGTGCCGGGCACGAGACAACGCTCGCTGCGCTGCGCGAAACGCAGCAGCGTCAGGCGCTCGAATTTCGTCAGGGCCTGAAGGCGGTCATCGAGAAGGTGAGCGGCGACATCGAGGCGATGTTGAATGCGCTCGGCACCGATCACGCGGCGATACCGGATTCCGCGCAGGACGCTTATGCGATCACCGCCGGAAAGGTGGAGCGCGGGCACATTCAGATTGCCTACTCGCGTGCCTGCATCGAAATGGATGGTTTTCTGGTCGGGCACGGCGTGGATGGTTTGCCGCCGGAACAGGAAACGAGCTCACGCCGCATGAATTCGGTGATGATCGCCGTGATGGGCGTGTCCGTGAAATTCCGCAAGGACTTGCGCAGGATGTTCTGCGAAGCGGCGGGGCGTGAACGCATGCAGCGCGAGTTCACGCACTACTACGAGCTATCCGACGACCGGCGCGCATTAGCCGGGCGGATCGCGCAAACGCAAGCCGCGATCGTCGCCGCGGAACAGGCATCGGCCGCGTTGCGCACACTGGAAGCGCGCGCATGAAAGCGGACGTGAGCAACGAACTGCGCTTTATCGCCGAAGTCGACGGGTTCGAATTCGTCGAGCGCGATATCGGCAAGATTCTGCACTCGCTGGATGCCTGGCTGGCGAAGCTGAACGCCGATCTGCACGACCATCTTCTCGCCGGCGATGGTTTGAAAGAGCAGAGCGCATTGGCCGCTCAGGCGGCTGCCATCAACGCCGTACTGCAAAACAATTCGCAGGCGTGTGCCCGGCAATGGGCCGATCTGGAATCCGCCCAGGCGCTGGCCGACTCCTTCGATGAGAACGCCTTGCTGCTCGTATTCGGCAAGTTCAACGCCGGCAAAAGTTCGTTCTGCAATTTTCTCGCGGACCGCTTCGTTGCGCACGGCAAGGCCGTGCAGTATTTCCATGTCGATGCGGGCCGCGTCGTCGAGACGGCGGAGCGCTTCAGCGAAGGCGCGACCGAAACGACGTCGCGTCTGCAAGGCGTGCGTCTCGGCGAAAAGCTCGTCTTGCTGGACACGCCCGGCTTGCACTCGGTGACGCCGGACAATGCGGCGCTGACGCAGCGCTTTATCGACAGTGCCGATGCGGTGATCTGGCTGACCAGTTCGACGTCGCCGGGGCAAGTGCAGGAGCTCGACGAGTTGGGCCGCGAACTGCATCGCAACAAGCCGCTGCTGCCGGTCGTGACACGCAGTGACGTGTACGAGGAAGACGAAGTCGACGGCGAGATCGTTAAGCTTCTGTGCAACAAGACGGCGCAGGGCCGTGCGCTGCAGGAGGCCGACGTCGAAGCGCGCGCGCGGCAAAAGCTCGTGGAAATGGACGTGGATGCCGCGTTGCTGAAGCGGCCCGTGTCGATCTCCGCGTACACGGCACGCATGCAGGGCGAGACGCCGCCGGCCTTGAGCGAAGCGGGATTCGAACGGCTGTACGCGGCGTTGCTTTCCATCACCGAGCCGGCGCTCGTCTACAAGCGGCGCAAGCGGGCGGAGATAGTGCTGCACCATCTGGAAGAGAACGTGCTCGGCAAGTTATGCGGCGAAGTGCTGCCGCTGCTCGCGGAGCTGGATGCGGCATCGCAGGCGGCGCGCGATCTGCTCGAGCGACAGCAGGAGCGGATCGTCAACGCCGTATGGCGCGGCATTCTGCCGACGTTGCCGGCATTGCTCGAACAGCATGCTGAGGAACGTGACGTGCCGGCGATCCGCGAGAGCCTGTCGCGTGCGATTCACGAGGCGTTTTCGCGCGAGGCGAACACGCAGTTCGCCGATTACATCATCGCAAACGAGGCAACGGTCGTGACCCTCGATCTCGATCAGGCGGTGGGTTTCGAGAGCATCGTGCTCGCGTATCCCGAGACGGACGGAAGCCTGCGCGAAGTCGTGGCCGTCGATTATCAGAAGCTGCACGCCGCGCTGAAACAGGCGATTCATACGAGCGTGCTGCGCCTTGCCCGCAAGGCCGGCAAACAGTGCAATGCTTCGCTCGAGCGCCTGATCGAACTTACAGGACGACTGAAGAATGCGTTGGGTCTTCACGCCCAGGGCTTGTTGGCGCTGAAAAGCGAATTGCGCGCGGAGTTCGATTGAAGGAACGCGCTTCGGTGTTGCCGGTATGCGGCAATGCCTGAGGGCGATTCAATCAACGGCGACGGCAACCGGCATGACAGGACACGGTTGAGACGGGAAGCGCAGCACCATGCGGCAGCCCGGCGCGTTGTCGTGTATTTCGAGCGAGGCGTCGTGTAGCCGCGCAATCGCCGCCACGAGACTGAGGCCGAGGCCGTGCCCCGGCGTCGAGCGGGTGGCCGCCGCGCCGCTGCGGTAAAACGGCCTGAGCACCGCGCGATGCTCGGCGGCCGCGATGCCCGGTCCGTTGTCGGCGATCTGCAATACCGCCTGCGTGCCATGCATGCGCACGTCCGCGGTCACGGCGCCGCCGTGCGGCGTAAATTTCAGCGCATTGTCGAGCAGGTTTTCGATCGCACCGAACAGGAGATCGTAATCGCCGCTCACTTCCACGCGTGCCGAAGCGCTCAGTGCCAGCGAGAGCCGACGGTGTTCGGCCAGCGGCTCGTAGAGTTCCGCCGCGTCGCGCAGGACCGCGTCGAGCGAGATCGTACGGAAGCTCGAACGCCGGCTGCCGGATTCGATTTCCGCGATTCTCAGCAGGGCTGAAAACCGCGCCAGCACGACGTCGGACTGCGCGATGGCTCCATCGATCGCCTGCGCGTAATCGGCTGTCGTCCTGGACCGGTGGCTCGCGCGTTCGAGCCCCGCGCGCAGATGCGTCATCGGCGTGCGCAGATCGTGGGCGACGCCCGCGCACACGCTGCGTACCTCGTCCACGAGGTGCTCGATTTCGTCGAGCATGGTGTTGACGATCATGCTGAGCCGGTCGAGGTCGTCGTGCGTGCCGTGTGTCGGCAGCCGCCGCCCGAGCTGGCCGGCCATGATTTCCCGAGCCGTTTCGCCGACCGCGCGAATACGGCGGTTCGCGAGGCTATTGAGCATCGCGCCGCAGGCAAGCGTGAGCAGGATCGATAGCGTCACGCCCGCGCATAGCGTTTTGACGAGCGTCTGGTCGAAGCGCAGCACGCTGTCGATCGAATGGCCGACCACGATGCGCAGTCCGTCGTCTGTCGGGATGATGATGCCGCGAAAGTGCGCCGTCGATACGCCGGTCCCGTCGTCCACCGTCTGCGTATAGTTGAACGGCACGCGCTCCGGTTCGTGCGGAAGCGTCGGCACGTTGCCGGCGAGGCGGGTACCGTCCGCGTCGAAGATGCCGTAGGGCAGCGTGTCCGCGATATCGCGGCGGCTTAGTGTCGCGATGCGCGAGATGGCCTTGTCGCGACTGATCGCGTGGAATTCGGAGAACTTGCCCTTCAGCCGGTGATCGACTTCGCGCATCAGGTAGCTGCTCGTCAGCCAGTACAGTGACACGAACAGCACCAGCGACGAGACGGCGAATACCAGCAGCAGCCAGCCGGTGCCGCCAGGCTGCACCGGGCAGGTACGTCTAGCCGAACGCATGAAGGATGTAGCCCGTATTGCGCACCGTGACGATCATCGGCGAGAGCCGGCCCTCGAGGCTGATCTTGCGGCGCAGGCTGCAGATATGCATGTCGATCACGTTGGTCTGTGTGCTGGAGTGGTAATGCCATACCGACTCCAGCAGCATCCTGCGCGTGACGACGTCGCCCGCGTGACGCATCAGGAACAGGAGCAGGCTGTATTCGCGCGGTTTCAGTTCGACCGGATGACCGGCGCGCCGCACCGTGCCGGCCGCCGGATCGACGGTCAGATCGTCGACCCGAAGCGCCGATCCGGCGACGGCGGTGTCGTCGCTCATGCGGCGGCGCCGTAGCAGCGCGTTGAGTCGCGCGGTCAGTTCCAGCCAGTTGAACGGCTTGACCATGTAATCGTCGCCGCCGGTGCGCAGCCCGCGCACGCGCTCGTCGACCGCGTCGAGCGCGCTCAGGATCAGCACCGGCATCTGTTTGCCGATGTTGCGCAGCGTCGCGAGAATCGACAGACCGTCGACGTCGGGCAGCATGCGGTCGAGCACGATCGCGTCGAATTTGCCGTTGGTGGCTTGCAGCAGGCCCTCAAAGCCCGTTGCGACCCATTCGACCTGGAAGCCGTGGTCTTCGAGTGCGGCCGTAATTTCGAGTGCCGCGCCGTCGTCGTCTTCGACGACCAGAATACGTGACTTGCCTGTGGACATGTCGCTTACCGGTTGCCTCGCGGGTTTGTCCACCGGGGACGAAGCGCGTGGCCGGCCACTTCGTTCGTATGCATCGAGTGCCCGGTTTCGCTGAACGCGAAGCCGGGAGAAGAGGCGTGGACGGGGCGGCGTGTTGGCGCCCATTTCGGTTCAGGAGTGCGGTCTATGCCACCTGATATGAGGTGCCTGGAAACGACGTAATAATCCACGGTGCTCCGGCGATATTATTTTCAGAACATTTTCTATATTCATTCATTTAGCCTTCAATAGCGAGAAATTGGGGCTGGGAATGAACGCTGTAAATAAACACTACAAATTTTTTGCGCGACGATGTTATCCGCGATTCCTTATCAATACCTTAAGGGTGTCGAAGAATCGAAGCGGCAGGACTACTGAGGACGACGGATGGCCGCCAGTCTTCCCCGCTGGTCCGGGCAGATGGGTCCGGTAGCGGACGCTGACCCATCAGTTTCATCGACGGACCACATGATTGACGTCACGGCGCCGCGCCCGCCGCGCCGAGGTCGCCTCCGAGGTTACCTCTATACGTCACGCACGGTACAGGCCCGCACGCTACGGGGAAATCGCGCCCGGCGTTTATAAATGCAAGGCTGACGTAATAGCGATGCCATGCGTCCTGACTAAAGTCCCACCGCAGTTTTTCTGCGCGGTAAATCGTGTAGGTGACCTTTCGGCTCGGCAGCGGCATGGGTAAATCAAGCTAGCCGGTTTAGCCATTCATATACGTTTCCGGCATGGCCTGCTTTTGCTATGCGATGGGACTTATTCCAAATCCAAAATTGATAGAGGTTTGAATGAAAAGTACCGCACTTCGCCTGCTGCCGATTGCAGCAATGACGTCCATGCTTTGGGCTTGCGGCGGTAGCAGCACACCGGGGCAAAGCGGTCCGAACCCGTCGTCGACGCCTTCCGCGCCGAACCCTGCCTCGGGCACCACGCCGACCCCGACCCCGACCGCACAGGCGAGCCTGCTGGTTTCGCGCGGCGTCTATGACCCGAGCTTCACGGTCACGGGCACGCTGCCGTACAACGCCACGCCGGAAACGACCAACGCTTCGCCGGTGAGCGCCGTGACGCCGGGCACCTATCCGAACGTGTTCACGACGGAAGGGACGACCCCCGACGGCAATTTCGGCGTGACCGCCGATATTGTGATCGATCAATGGGCCGCCGGCGCCACCAGTCCGACCACCTATCTCGACGTGACGGCCGCGGCCAAGAAGGGCGGTTTCGATTTCACGACGAGCTTCGCATCGAAGTCGGAACTCGCGATGAACCTGTCGCAGGACGGCACCGCGATTACGTTCAACGGCTATAACGCACCGATCGACTCGATCGATCTCTCGAACTCGAACACGCCGGGCGTGATCGATCCGACCAACCCCGACGTTGCCACGCCGACGTACCGCACGGTCGCCCAGCTCAACCTGGCAACCAAGGCCGTGACGTTCACGAACACCAACGCTTACTCGGGCAACAACGGCCGCGCCTCGGTGCTGGTCGGCGGTCAGTACTACATCGTCGGCAACGCCGGCAACTCGGGTTCGTCGCCGAACCCGACCTATGGCCAGCTCGACATGCTGACCATGAACACGGGCGTGCAGACGCTCGCGGCAGGCAGCAGCTGCGCATTCTCGCAGCCGGTCGGCACGTTCTTCTCGGGCAACAGCAGCACCTACGCGGCACCGACGTCGTGCGGTCTGGGCACGATCACCGACGCGCTGTCGAGCACTACGTTCGCCAAGAAGACCAACGCCGGCGGCAACCAGTTCGGCTTCTCGCTGACCTCGCTCAGCCAGCCGTTCGACAAGACCGGCAAGGATGCCAACTTCCGCGGTCTGTTCCTCGCGCCGGACGGCACCCTGTACGCGTCGAAGGGCAGCGGTGGCAACGGCGTGAACACGGTCTTCCAGGTCGGCGCAACGGGCGCGCTCGCGAACGGCGCGAAGTTCAGCAACCTGCAGAACGTCGCCATCACGCCGCTCTTCACCACGCCGACGACCGCATGGTCGGGCGCGCCGGGCGCCGCCAACGAACCGACGTCGAACGCCACGCTGACCACGGCGCTGACGGCCGCCAGCGTGACGTCGTGGCCGATGAGCTGGAATACGGGCTTCCCGTTCGGCATGTGGATGCCGAAGACCAACACGAACCTGATGTTCGTGGCTGACGAAGGCGACGGCGATCCGGCCGACATGACGATCGGCAGCGGCGGTCTGTGGGTCTATCAGAAGTCGGGCAGCACGTGGACGGCGATCGCCCACCTCACCCAGGGTCTGAATCTCGGCCAGGCGTACACCGTGACCGACACCGCCGGCACGTACGGCACGGCGGGCGCGAAGTACACGACCTCGGCCGACGGTCTGCGCAACATCACCGGCCAGGTCAACAGCGACGGCTCGTACACGATCTACGCGATCACGTCGACGGCCAACAACAGCCTCGGTACGACGTTCGACGCGGGTGCCGATTCGAACCAGCTCGTGAAGATCACGCTGAGCGTGAGCGGCACGACCGTGACGACCTCGGGCTTCTCCGTGATGCAGACGGCGCCGTACGGCCAGGTTCTGCGCGGCGTGACGATGACGAGCCGCTAAGCGGCAACGCTGGCAGGCACCGGACAGGGTCCGGTGCGTTTCGGATGGCCCGCATTCTTCGGAGTGCGGGCCATTTGTCTGGTCAGGCGCGAATCTGTACCTTGATCGAATGCGCGCTTTTGTCCGCGGCGATCCTGAAGGCCTCGTCGATCTCGGCCAGATCCATCTCGTGCGTGACCATCGTCCGAAGCACGTTGCCCTTGCGCGCCAGCAGATCGATCGCGACCTCGAAGTCGTGCTTGCCGTCGATGACGCTATAGCAGTTCGGCAGATGGATGGTGAGCTCGCGTTCGAGGGCCTCGATGATTTCGAGTCCGCGGAAGCCGCGATCGAACGCGCCGAGGACACCCAGCATGCCGAGGTGGCGCACGAGCTTGCACGAGAAGTCGAGCGTGTCGGCCGAGCCGCCCACGGTCTCGATCGCATAGTCGGCGCCGAGGCCATCCGTCACCTGATTGATCTCGCCGGCGGCCGTCGGCAGGTCTAACGAAAGAACCCCCGCCGCGCCCATCTTCAGGGCGGCCTTCGCCTGGACCTCGTGCTTGGCGACCACATAAACCTTCTCGCTGCCGGCGTCGAGTGCCGCCGCCAACGCGGAGAGGCCGATGGTTCCCGCGCCCACGATCACGCCCGTCATGCCCGGACCGATCCCCATGCGCCGCGCCGCATGCACGCCGACGGCGACAGGCTCGACGATGGCGCCGAGCTGATCGTTGACCGCATCCGGAAGCGGAAACACGCCAACGGCCTTCGTCCTCACGAACTCGGCAAAACCGCCGCCGAACGGAAACTCGCGTGCCTGGCAGTGCAGCGCATAGCCGCGCTTGCAAAAAGCACATTTCCCGCACGCGGTGCCGAGCACCATGTCGACGGTGACGCGCCGGCCGAGCAAGGTGTTCGTCACGCCTTCGCCGACCGCAACCACGACGCCGCTCAGTTCGTGGCCCATGGGAAAGCCGGAGCGGCCGGCAAACGTTCGATAGGGATGCAGATCGCTGCCGCAGATGCCGATATTGGCGACCTTCAGAACAACCGTTCCCGGGATGGCCTCGGGTCGCTCCATTTCAATCAGTTCGAGCTTGCGCAGGCCGGTCTGCAGCGCCGCTTTCATGGCACCTCCAGCCGAATAGCATTCCTGATTCAATTGACTGTCCCTCCAGGTTCGTTAGGCAACCCGATTATGGCACGGCACCACCGGACGACCGCCGCCCGCACGGACCGCCGTGCTTTTTCCCGCGACAGCCGCACACATTCCTTTCCTTACACGGGTATCGAATTAATTAAACAGGAACGTAAGTTTTCCGCCACGGCTGTTTCATCATTGAGAACGAGAATCTGCTGCCGCGGTGGGTTGCCAGTAAGTACTGAATGGCTTTTGCCCGCGCGAACGGGGAGTGCTGGCGGCATTGGTACGCCATCGCTGCACGCTGCACGACAGCGGACGCCACTTCACCTCGGCCGCAGCGTGGCTGGATATCAAATCGCACAAAGCCAGCGCTGCCGCTCTGTTACCTGACATTCTGATTTCGACATGGGTCCGTGCCTTGAGCAGATCAGGACGCATCGAATCGAGCGTTGCCGGCACGGACAGGCAATGGACTGATCCATGACAAGTTTAATGAAATTTTTCTGAGGGGATGTGTCAATGAAATTGAAAGCAATACTAAAGAAAGAAATCCTGATCCTGGGCTGCCTCGCGCTTGCCGCGTGCGGCGGTGGCGGGAATTCCGGCGCGTCCGCACCGTCGGGTGCTTCCACGCCGTCAGGTGCGTCTACCCCGTCGGGTGCTTCCACGCCGACGGGCGCCTCCGCACCGACGGGCGCTTCCACGCCGGTCGTAACCCCGGCCAGCCTGACGTGGTCGGTCGACTCCGGTACGACCGTGACGCAGGCACAGATCGCCGTGAGCCCGTCCATCGGCTCGGGTGCAGGCGGTACGCCGTTCACGCTGGCGGCTCTCGCGGCCGACCCCAACAACACGCAGACCGTCGTGAGCGCGTCCAACCCGTTCCAGGCCAACGGCAACGTGCCGGATACGGCTTATGGGCTTTGCAACTACACGGCCTCGGCGGCACGCCTGTACTACGGCGGCACGACCGCCACCACGAACCCACTGAACAGCTCGACGACGCCGTTCAATACGCCGACCGCCAAATCGGCCTTCAGCACGAGCGCGACCTATCCGTTCGTGAACATGGCGCCGTTCTATTTCCCGCTGACGTACACGTCGAACGTGACGTCGACCGGCAACGTCAACGCCTCGGCAACGCCGATCATCGGCCTGTTCGACTGGCGTCCCGAGTACATGGACGAAGGCCTGGTGGCGGCCGAATCCGACGACAACGGCAAGACGTGGTACTTCATGCAGAACACGCTGGAGCTGGCCGCGGGCAATAACGTTTGCCCCGCCACGCTGCAAAGCGACAACTCCGCGACGACGGCCGGCGACGGCTGGGGCCACGCCACGATCGTGCAGTTGCCGGGCTCGAATGCGAAGACCGGCGGCCAGATGCTGTACATGCTCAATCGTGCTCCGGCAGCTGTGGACGTTGCGCCGCTCAACGTGATCCAGCTGACCAACGTATCGCCGAAATTCCCGATTCAGAACACGAACGCCACGACGGTCGGCTCGCAGGACATCAACGCGATTCAAACCGCGCTGACGAATACGCCGGGCACGACGTCTCCGGTCGTCGTGCAGCAGACGGTCGGTCTCCTGAACCCCGACGGCATTCTGGCCGTGGTTCCGAATACCACGCCGGGCACGCCCACCACGGTTCTGTACGTGCAGAAGATCCTGAACGGCGACAACACCGGAAGCACCGCTCTGCCGGCTGTGCAGCAGTGCGCCAAGGCCCCGTTCAGCGGCAAGACCAACCATGACATCACGTATGTTCGGCTTGCCACGACGACAGACGGCGTTCACTTCACCGATGAAGGTGCGGTCAATGGCCTGAACGACCCGACCACGGTTGACTACAACGGAACCCGTTGGGTGACGCCGCGCGGCACGCTGATCGACATCAACGGTGACGGCAGCCGCTGGGGCCTGCTGTTCTCGGCAGGCAACTGTCTCGATGCGGACTCCGATGCGTTCCACTACATCGGGTACGCGGAATCGAGCGACCTGAAGAACTGGACCGTCTATAACGACATCAACCATCCGATCGCGTCGATCAACACGATCACTGCGAAGAACCAGGGTGGCAATCAGTCGACGGTGACAATTCCGGCCAATCCGCCGCTGATCCCGACGCAGTCGTGGTTTGCCCAACGCGTGTACGCACCGTCGGGCATCCAGATCGATCCGACGCACCTGAGCGTGACCTTTGCGGGTTATGGCGTGCAGTCGCCGAAGACCGACCTGCTGAACTACCGTCAGATCGGCAACATCGTGCTGACGGCCAGCAAGGCGCTGCCGAAGGCGCCGAACAACATCAATAACCAGTAAGCGTTGATCTTGCGTAGTACAGACGGTATGCGGTAGCCGTCTGCGGTTTCTCCCGAGCCGTACGTGCTTGAGGGAGCCGAAAGCAGAACCTGAGCGCCACCTGCCTTGACCGGCCAGGTGGCGCTTTGCTTTATGCGTATGGTTGGTGGTTCATGTTTGCGATAGGTGGGCGTCGACAAGAGGGGCCAACTGCGGCGCGTACTCATGTGCCAGATCGTGGTTGCCACCTGCGACGACATGCAAGCGTGCGTCAGGAAGCAGTTCGAGAAGCCGCCGGCCAACCGCGACTGGACTGATTGGATCGGCATCTCCCCAAAGCAGAAGAACCGGCTGCGCGATGCGGCGCAGTTCGTGCGTCAGGTCGGCCTTGAACGATGTGAACCAGTCGGGGAAAGGCGGATTTGCATTGCTCAATCCACTTCGCCAATCCGTGGCGCCCAGTGCCTGGGTGTCGATTCCGCCAGAAGTTACCGTCAGAACCAGATGAGTGACCAGGTCGGGCTTGGCCAGCGCCGCGCGGATTGCGATCACACCACCCATCGATTGGGCGATCAGGGCGGTGGGTTGGTCGATCTGGTCGACGACCATCCGAAGCAGGTCGTCGATGTCGTTGACGTCGGGCGCAGCGGGCTCCTGGCCGAACCCGGGATACGCGACGATGACTTTTCTGGCGGGGTTCGTCAGGCGATTCGCGAGTGGCTGCCAGAATGCGGTGTTGCCGGATGCGCCTGGCAGGAAGAGTAATTTTGAGGGGGTGCGCGTGTACTGATTCTTCATTGCTTATGGGATGCCGATTGCGCGTATGGACGTTGTGGATGTTGCCAGCGCGAGGAGAACGATTGTCGATGATCCCGATGTTGATGTCGACCGGTCGCTCCTCGCCGACAATACGCTTTCACTAACCGTTCGCACGTTTGTTCGGCGTCAACGGCGGTTATGTCGCTTCATATTTCGATAGGTACGACCGACCATGACGCGACGCTCGACGTGCGGCACCCAATGTCCGCAAGCGTGTGTGCAAGGGGTGTTTGCAACGCACACGCGCCGACAGGCGTCGGAGCGACACGTCGTGCTCGCAGCCTAACCGGTCGCATGGAAAGGGGTACCATGAGGAAGTTATCGAACGCCAGGTTCATCCGTACCTGAGCGTATAACGTCTCCCTGACCAGGAGTCCTGCCATGATCCTCTATCACACCGTACCCGATTCCCCGGTTATCGAAATCTCAGTCGAAGGCAAAATCACCGACCACGAACTGCGCGAAGCCATCGAGCGCATGCGTGGTGATCTTGAACTGAACGGTAAGACCCGCGTGCTCGAACGCATTGAGCATTTCAGTGGCATCGAGCCGAAGGCGCTATGGACCGATATGACGCTCGGTGTCTCCGTTGCCCGCAAGGTCACGCGTGCCGCCGTGGTGGCCGATGCGGGCTGGATTCGCGCTGCGATGCATCTGGCGCGGTTTTTTACGAAGGCTGAAATCAAGGCATTTCACGTCAACGAACTGGAGCAGGCGCGGGCCTGGATCAACGCCTGAACGTCGTTGACAACCGATCGCATCGACGAATGAAGACGACAGTGAATCAATGAGACTTACCGTTCGAGCAGTTTGAAGAACGGCGACGCGATAATGAGTAGTCCAAACGCGAAAACTATCCACCAGGCCGGTGTTCTGAGGTGTGCGAGAGCAGGAACGCGACGCACGAGATAGCACGGAATCAGACAGGCTACGATGCCAAACACCGGCACAGTAAGCTGCATCAGCATCATCGTCGAAATATTGAGCTTTACCCAGAAGGTCAGAAAGCAGACCGTACCGATAGCAATCGCAAACGGCACTAACCGGTTGAAACGGTCACTACGGACCATGAATCTATCGACGATGTTGGTGACAATGCCACGCACGGCGTCGTGGAAACCGAGGTAGATCCCGAAGAAGGCCGTGAAGATTGCCAGAACATTCAGAATCGTAGCCAGAATCCGGACTGTTTCACCTCTCATGACTCTGGCGGCAAGCGCCAGTGAAGAGATGTTGTGCGTCATCGCGTAGACCGCATCCTCGTGGTGTGTCGCCAGCATAAAGGACAGCGCAAAAAACACCACGCAAGTTACGAGGATAAAGTAGGCATATCGGCATGCACGAAGCGACCGATAGTTGGCAATTTCACGCTTTCCTTCCAGTTTCCGGTACGCGACGTTCATCGGATTCAACACATGAACGTAGATGATCGAGAGCATGGCCCAAGGCAAGGTGAGCAGCACGTCAACCATGAACGACGAAATCTCCGGAAAGTGACCGAGTGCGAGGTGAGACACATTCCAGTAAGGCATCATCGACAAACCGAGAAACACAATGATGCCCAGCTTCGAAACAATCATAGGCCCGGAGATACGGAACAGGAGTCGCTCTCCGCGCGACGCGATCAACACAAGCGTAATGATGATCGCACCGATGTACCACGTATGATCGCCGAGTGACGCGGCCGTCAGCTTGTATGTCTGAAGATAGGATGCGCTATCTCTTGTGATAGCCGAGGAATACGCGAGCATTCCCTTCAGCAGCATCAGAAAATAGGCAACGCCCATGAAGCCAGCCCAGTTTTTGCCGAGGTATTGCGTGATGATGTCGTTGTAATCGTCGCACGCTTCGGTATGCGCCAGCGACTGAAGGTACAGTCGAGCCTGAAGGTACGTCGCAGGATAAGCGATCACCAACGCCGTCAAAGACACCCAGAATCCTTTGACGCCCATCTGGATCGGCAGAAAAATGATCCCAGACCCGATCGCCATCCCGATGCACATCACAACCCAGCCGGCGTCATATCGCGTGAAGGGGACCGTGGGCTGCCCGGTTGCTTCGGGCAGGCAAGTTGGCAGCGTGTCGGCAGCGTTTTTCATCGAATCTCCCGGATTTTTTTCTCTTCAATATCGTTCGCCACGCGGCTCATCACATAAAAGCTTCGCGCCACGTCGATACGCCACGGCGCCGCGACTGCATTGTCTGGGGGGCAACACGGAGTCGTGTCGTTCCTTATGCCAGTTAGCTTCCCGAAAAGAACCGTCGAGTTGATGCATCTCCTGGCTCGCATTATCGGAGCGCGAGCGGCTCCAAAAAAAGTGTTTCGCTGATTGGAACGTGCAAATGGTTGGGGCCGATTGGCAGGCAGTAGCCGGCAGATTCGTGTGCGGGTATCCGGAGCACCGGTCTCTCGGGATGGTCACGACGAACCATATAGCAGTGGGCGGTGATGACAATTCAGAGTAGAGTGGGCAGCTATCGAAATCGGTCCACCTGTCCGAATCGCTTCCATACCCAAATTGTCCTCAAAGCCAAATTCCCAGAGCCCTCGGCTCGCAGGACCGGATGGTCTCGCGGACGCCTTAAGCGACCGACAGTTCTCGACAAACCTTGCCCGAGGTCTCGATGTACTGCGAGCTTTCACTGCCGCCGAGCCCGTGCTGACCAACCGGGCGCTTTCTGATCGTACCGGGCTACCGAAAGCGACTGTTTCGCGACTCACGTACACGCTCACGCTGTACGGATATCTGGTTCAGGAGGAGTCCGGAGCTTACCGCCTGGGAACAGGTTTCCTCGCACTCAGTCATCCCATTCTGGCGAGCTTGCCGGTACGACAACTCGCGCGCCCATTCCTGCAGGCACTCGCCGATCAAACAGGATTTACTGTAAATCTCGCTATGCGCGAGCGTGTGAAGGCAATCTACATCGATACTGTTCGCGCTGATCTTTTCAATCCCTACCTTCCCGATATCGGACGCGTCAGCCCTCTTCTGCAGAGTGCAATCGGACGCGCACTCATATTCGGTCATCCTTCGGCGGAAAAAGAACGTCTGCTCAATCGGATCAAGGTGGGCGACCCAGAGAACTTCGAGGCAGGCCTTTCACTTCTCAAGGATGACGAAGCATTGTTCGCCAGGACTGGTTATTGTCGCGCACGAGGACCGTGGCTTTCCGATATCGATGCGATAGCCGTGCCACTTCCACTGCCGGGCCGGATGAGCCCTGTCGCGATCAATTGTTCGGTTGCGATGTCCGCACCTCACGTCGCGCGACTGGTTGAGGCTGTCGATGCGCTCAAGGACACCGCACGGCAAATCGGCGATGCTTGCAGCCGCGCGAGACCTGAAAGACTCTGATCTTTCCCTAGCCTGCTTGCGACGCAACCTGCTCCAGGATCGAACCGCTCGAAACCTGAACCTCGAAGTATTCGACCTTTGGATCGAAGGAGTCGAGAAGCTTTTGGGTGCTCTCTTTTACGACTGCCTCGTGAATGTCGTCGCGGCGCGCAAACTGACGTACCGCATCCATATCGCGCCAGTAGCTCATGAACAGGATTTCGTATTTCTCGCCGATCTGTTTGGCCGACATGCTCGCGCCGATGTGACCGTCGAGCTTTTTCATTTCCTGGAACGTGTTGCGCGCGAGGTGTGCTCCGTATGTGTCGACAACCTGCTGGTTAGCGGCAATGGCGCGCCAGGTTCGGATAATCATGATCGGTCCTTTCTGGTGTGGTTGCGGAGAAATCTTGATCGATTGATGCCGTCGATCAGGGCTTATGCGGTCGTCGGAAGCAACATTCTCTCGTTCATCGCCTGGCGTATTTCTACGTCAAACATATCCGGCGCTGGATTTCCGTGGATGAATCCAATGATCGTCGGATTTTGAGTAGTGGAAGCGGGCCGATGATCGGCGATCTTTCAGGCGACTGGAAGCGGTCTGCGAAGCATTTCATTTCTCCGAATGTCTCGCAAAGCAACCGTGATACAGGATGATAAGTCCCGGTTCACCTCGTAGATTTTTTGATTCGCAGAGTGAAACGGTGAGCCGTTCCAACCTGATTAGACACTCTGTATCAGGACCAACATCTACTGCCTGTCGATACCCGGGCTGAATTGCGGTTACGACAGGCGCGATTACGCGAAGATTTACCAACGCTATAAGTCTTGAGTTTGCATGCGAATCCTCGTGATCCGGAAAACCCACTTGGGAAAATCTGCATGACAGAGGGGGCTGCGGCGCCAGATTATCCGTCTGCTATAACGGGCTTCGTCGTTCCGATCAGGTACTTGCAGACGCCGTCGAACCTTTGAGGGAAGCCTCACGGAAAGCGAGCGGCATGATTGTCGTCGGCCTGCCACGGAAATCTGGGGTGCGGTAAATGGGCGAGCTAGCCGTTTGATTGCAGATTGCTCTGTTGCACCCAAAGGGAAGGAGGGTAGACCTTGTGTAGACCAAGGGCAGACTACAAAAGGAAAGGGGCTACGCCAGATGACGTAACCCCTTGATTTCTTTGGTAGGCCGTACGGGATTCGAACCTGTGACCAACGGATTAAAAGTCCGCTGCTCTACCAGCTGAGCTAACGACCCAAAAGAGAAACGGGATTATATCGGCGAGCCTATAACCTGTCAACCCGACATACCCGTCACGTTATCGGCGTTTCCCTGAAGAACGGGAAATCGCGAACGTCAAAATGAAAGGCCCGGATATCGCTATCTGGGCCTTTCAGCAAGAGGCGCGCGTGGCTATGACATCGGACACTGCGCGTACTGCCAACGACTCAATCAGTTCCGCTGCCGCTACTTGATCTGCGACAGCTTGCTCTGCGCCGACTGCGCGACGTCCGAGCCGCCGTATTGCGCGACGATCTGCTCGAGGGTCTTCCTGGCCGCGGCCTTCTGACCTTGTTCGAGCTGATTGTTCGCAATCGCGAGCAGCGCTTCAGGCGCACGCGGATGCTGCGGGTAATTCTTCACCACACCTTGCCAGACGGCCGTCGAACCCTTGTAATCGCGCAGCGCATACAGCGCATTGCCGAGCCAGTACTGCGCGGTCGGCTGATAGGGGCTCGACGGATATTTGGAGATGAAGCTGCGGAACGACGCGGCCGCATTCTTGAAATCGCCGCTGCGGAATTGCTGTGAAGCCGCGTTGAACGCATCGGTTTCACCCGGCTGAACTTCGCCCTGGACGCCGTCCACCGTCTGTTGCTGCGGCTCGAATTTCTTCAGGCGCGTGTCGAGATCGGTGTAGTAGTCCTTCTGCTGTTTTTGCAGCATGCCGAGCTGGTTCGCCATGTCCTCGTTCTGCCCGCGCAGCGTCGCGACCTGCTGGTTCAACTGGTCGAGACGGTTGGACTGATCGAGGATCGTGCGCTGCGCCGCCGACAGCTGACTCGACAGGCTATCGGTCTTCGAGCGCAGATCGAGAATGGCCTGGCGGGCCTGATCGTCGTCGAAGATGCCCGCATGAGCGGGCACGGCCGCGAAGGCCGTGCCTGCGACGCAGGCCGCTGCGGCAAGCCGCAGCCAGGAGAAACGATGCGTCATTCGGCTCATTACCTGTTGACTTACTGTTGATACACGAGGTCGGCGCGGCGGTTCTGTGCCCACGACGCTTCGTCATGACCCGTTGCCATCGGCTTTTCCTTGCCGAGGCTCACGGCTTCCATTTGCGAATCCGCGACGCCCATCAGCGACAGCGAACGGCGCACGGCTTCAGCACGCTTCTGGCCGAGTGCCAGGTTGTACTCGCTCGTGCCGCGCTCGTCGGTGTTGCCCTGGATCAGCACGTGACGTTGCGGATGGCTCTTCAGGTACTGAGCGTGTTGCTGAAGCAGCGTCTGATAGTCGTCCTTGACCGAGTAGCTGTCGAAGTCGAAGTAGATGCTGCGCTTGGCGAGCGGGCTGTTCGGATCGTTGAGCGGATCGACGTTGACGGTTGCAACGTCGTTCGGGTTCGGCTGAGCCGAGCCCGCACCCTTGTTGGCGTTTTCGTCGAGCTTGACGCCCGAGTGACACGCGGCCAGCGCGCCGACCATGACGACGGCGAATGCGAAACGAAGTTTGGACATCATTTGATTACTCTCCTTGTGTTATTGCATCAACGTTATTGCATAAACGGGCCCCAGGACGGTTCGCGTACGCTACCACCCTGAACGGACAGGACCTGCCGGGTACGACCGTCGGTCGATACTGCGGCCAACACGCCACGGCCGTTCACCTGAGTGGCGTAAAGAATGTACTGACCGTTCGCCGCGAAGCTCGGCGATTCGTCATGTGTCGTGTCCGTCAGGCCCGTGGCGGTTCCGCCTTGCAGGTCCTGGAGATACAGCTTGAATGCACCGCCGACGCGCGAGATGTAGGCAAGCTGCTTGCCGTCAGGACTCACTCGCGGGCTGGTGTTGTAGCTGCCCGTAAACGTGACGCGTTGCGCGGAGCCCGCGCTTTCGCCTTGTGCCGGCATCTTGTAGATCTGCGGCGAGCCGCCGCGGTCGCTCGTGAAATAGATCCACTGGCCGTCAGGAGAGTAGGTCGGCTCGGTGTCGATCGAGCTGCCTTGCGTGAGACGCCGCAGGCCACTGCCATCGGCATTGACCGCGAAAATCTGCGTATTGCCGGTGCGCGACAGCGCGACGGCGAGCGTGCGCCCGTCCGGCGACCAGGCCGGCGCGCTGTTGTTGCCCTTCTGGTCCGATACGACGATACGCCGGCCCGTGGGCAGGTCGTGGATGTAGACGATCGGCTTTTTCTTTTCGAACGACACGTAGGCGACCTTGGTGCCGTCCGGCGACCAGGCCGGCGAGATGATCGGCTCGGGGCTCGACAGCGCGATATGCGCGTCCTGGCCGTCCGAATCGGAAATCTGCAACTGGTAGCGGTTGCCCGACTTGATGACGTACGACAGGCGCGTCGCGAACACGCCGCGATTGCCCATCAGCTTCGCGTAGATGTAGTCGGCGACCTTGTGCGCGCTCATGCGCAGACCGCTTGCCGGGCTTACGAGCACGAGGCCGCCGAGGCTTTCGCCCTTGACCGTGTCGTACAGCTTGAAGCGCACTTCGTACTGACCGTTCGGCAGGCGGTTCACGCTGCCCGCGACGAACGCGTTGGCGCCCTTGGCCTTCCAGGCGCCGAGATCGACCGAATCGGTCTCCGACACCGGCGTCGAGCCTGCGTCGACATTCGTGAATTTGCCGCTGCGTTGCAGGTCCTGGCGCACGATTGCGCTGACCTGCTGCGGGGAGTTCGCTTCATTGGCGAAATTCGCCGTTGCGATCGGAAACTGGGTGGATCCGACGCCCGTCACGAGGACGTTGAGTTGTGCATTGGCGGCGCCGCCGACGGTGATCAGGCACGTTGCCACGAGCGTTCGCAGGCCTAGCTTGGTCATCAAACTCATGCTGTATGGATTCCTCAAAACGGTTTTACTAATACTTCACGACAGCAGACAGACCGGAAAACAGCTAATTCGTTCCCGAGGTGGCCGTGCGCCATAGCACGGCTTTTGTCCTCAATTGACTGCAACTTAGCCGTAAATCGACTGCTAGCCAGCTGTCAAACTTCTGCGAATCGACCCGCAAGTCAGCCCGCAGGGCGCAACGTTATCAGGAAGCTTTCCGGCGTTTTGCCGTTGACGTCCAGAGGCATCGGATCCGAGCGCTGCACGGCCCGCAACGCGGCGGCGTCCCATGCGGCGTTGCCGCTACTGCGCGAGACCGTCGCGCTTAGCAAGGTGCCGGTCGGCGAACAGCGCACGGAGATGACGGTTTCGAGGCCTTCCGTTTCGCCGCCCCACGAAATGTTCGGGCGCACGACGCGGCGGACCTTGTCCGCATAACCCGGCGATGCCGCATTGCCTCCCGAGCCGCTGCCAGTACCGCTCTTGCCGAGCCCGTTGCCCGACGAACCCGTGGGGCCCGCCATGCCCTGCATCTGCGCAAGTCGCGCGCGTCGTTCCGAGTCGAGCTGTTTCTTCGCCTGCGCGGCGGCATCGGCCTGCGCCTTGGCCTTCGCCGCTTTCTCGGCGTCAGCCTTCTTCTGCGCCTCCGCCTGAGCCTGCTTCTGTTGCTGCTCCTGCTGTTCTTTCAGTTGCTGCTGCTTTTGCTGCTCGGCGAGCTGCTGTTGCTTGAGCCTGTCGGCCTGCTGCTGCTGCTGCTGCTGTTGCTTGAGCCTGTCGGCCTGCTGCTGCTGCTGTTGCTGCTTGAGCTTCGCGGCCTTCTGGGCGGCGAGTTGAGCGGCCTGCTCGGCCGCCAGTTCCTGCTGGCGTTTCGCGTCCGCTTCCTGCTGCTCTTTCAGCTTCTGCTGACGCTGCTGCTCGGCCAGTTGCGCCGCGCGCGCTGCTTCCTGCTGCTGGCGTTTCTTTTCCTGCAGGGCGATGTCGGCCTGCTCGTCGCGCACGGGCGGGGCAGGGGCGACCGGCGCGGGCGGCGGCGGAACGGGACGCGGAATCGCCGAGTCCGGCACCTCGGTCCACAGTTCCGCTTCCGCGCCTTCGGGCGTGCTGTTCTGCCACTGGATGCCGTGGTACAGGAAGAACCCGAGCAGCGCATGCATCACCAGCGCGAACGCAAAGGCTCGCCCGGTGCCGCGTTCACGCGGTGGCTGGAGCGGGTATTCGGAATTCTTGCGGATCATTGCGATTTGACGAGCAATCCAACGCGCTTGACGCCCTGAGCCTTTAGCTCGGACATCACGTTCATCACGGCTTCATACTTCACGGTTTTGTCGGCGGCGATCACGACGGGCTGGTCCGGGTGCGATTGCGCGCGATCGGCGATGAAGCCGTTGAGGCCGGCCTTCGTCATGTCTTCCTGCTGCTGCGTGCCGGCGTCGTCCTTGTACTTGACGCTCATGTTGCCGTCCGCGCGGATGTTGACGATCACGGGCGGGGTTTGCTGCTGCGGCGCGGCGCCGCCGACGGTCGGCAGATTGACGATCGACGGCGCGACGAGCGGTGCCGTGACCATGAAGATCACGAGCAGCACGAGCATCACGTCGATGTACGGCACGACGTTGATGTCGGCCATCGCGCGGCGCTGACGCGAGCCGCGCATGCTGGAGGAGCGGGAGCCTGCCATCGTGGCCTCCTTACTGTGCCTGGCGCTGCAGAATGTTCGAGAACTCTTCGATGAAGGTTTCGAAACGGATCGCCAGACGGTCGATGTCGTGCGCGTAGCGGTTGTAGGCAACCACGGCCGGAATTGCGGCGAACAGGCCGATCGCGGTGGCGGTCAGCGCCTCGGCGATGCCCGGCGCGACGTTCGCGAGCGTGGCCTGCTGCACGTTGGCGAGGCCGCGGAACGCATTCATGATCCCCCACACCGTACCGAACAGACCGATATACGGGCTGACCGAACCGACCGAGGCGAGGAACGCGAGGTTCGCCTCGAGCACGTCCATTTCGCGCTGGAACGCCGCGCGCATCGCGCGCCGGGCGCCGTCGAGAATCGCGCCCGGATCGTTCAGGCGTTTTTCCTTGCCCTTCAGGAATTCGCGCATGCCGGACTCGAAAATCCGCTCGAGCGCACCGATCGTGTGACGGTTGTTCGCGGCGCTCTGATACAGCGCCTGCAGGTCGCCGCCCGACCAGAAATCGCGCTCGAAGCGTTCAGTTTGCGCGCGCGCCCGGCGAATCGCAAACCACTTGCGGAAGATGAAAGTCCATGACAGCAGCGAGAGCAACAGCAGCAGGGCCATGACCGCCTGGGCCAGCAGGCTCGCGTTGAGTACGAGTGAAACGATCGACAGATCTTGTGTAGTGTTCATAAAGGTTCGTTTTAACGTCCCGGGAAGGGGGCGTCCGGCTGCAAGGCCGCCTCAAGCTTGCCGTGAACAGAACGGAAGCTTCGGCGATATCGAAGCCGAACCATGCTTTGTGTTGCCTGATCGGTATGAGTTCACTGGCCCCGTATCAACGAGGCTCGGTCATCGTCCGTTGACACGCCGGCGCTGCTCAATGCATATCTGGCCCGCGCCGCAGCGCGGCGAGAACCGGGGCGGGGATCGCCGCCGGCCGCAGCGCGTCGCGGTCCACGCAGCCGATCCGGATCGAACCGGCGGCTAGCAGCGTGCTTTCGCGCCATGCTTCCTGCGCGAAATCCACCGAAGCTCTGCCAAGACGCTCGATCCGGCTGACAATTTTCACGATGTCGTCGAGCCGGGCCGGAGCCCGGTAGTCGACTGCGGTGCTGCGCACGATGAAAATCGCCCCCGTTTCTTCCGCAAGCCGATGCTGGTCGACGCCGCACGCGCGCAGCCATTCGGTGCGCGCCCGTTCGAAAAATTTCAGGTAATTGGCGTAAAACACGATGCCGCCCGCATCGGTATCTTCGTAGTACACGCGGATGGGCCATGTGTAGCCGCTTTCCATGCCAGGCTGGCTGGTCGACATATTCATGCGGCGCATTTTACCGGAACGCATACTGCGGGTCTGTTTCAAAATGTGCGTTTTGTCCGGCGTGCTCCGGCCGCGCGTGCGGCCGGGTTTGGCGCACGCCCGAGCGAGGGCGAGCCAAGGGTAGCCGAGGGGCCACTCAGGGACCACCCAGGAACCCGACGGGACCACCGGGCGCGGTTTGCCCACCGCTCGCCGGGCCGACCCTCGCGGCGCGGTCAGCCGCGATGCACGGTCAGTCCGCCGAACGACTGCGCGACCGGCATCAGCTCGATCGTATTGATGTTGACGTGGGCGGGGCGCGTGGCGATCCAGTAGATCGAATCGGCGATGTCCTCGGCGGTCAGCGGCTGGACGTTTTCGTAGACCTTGGCGGCCTTGTCGTCGTCGCCGCGATAGCGCACGTTCGAGAATTCGGTGCCGCCGCACAGGCCCGGTTCGATGTCGGTCACGCGCAGCGCGGTGCCGGCGAGATCGGCGCGCAGGTTCAGGCTGAACTGGCGCACGAACGCCTTGGTCGCGCCGTAGACGTTGCCGCCCGCGTACGGCCAGCGGCCCGCGATCGAGCCCAGATTGAAGATATGGCCGCGATTGCGCTCGACCATGCCGGGCAGGAGCGCATGCGTAACCTGCACGAGGCCCGTGCAGTTGGTCTCGATCATGGTGTTCCATTCGTCGAGGCTGGCCTTGTGCGCGGGCTCGGTGCCGAGCGCGAGGCCGGCGTTGTTGACGAGCACGTCGAGCGCGGCGAATTCGGCCGGCAGCGAGGCGGGCACGGCTTCGACGGCGGCGCGGTCGCGCACGTCGAGTTCATATGGCAGCAGCGCGTCGCCGAGTTCGGCGGCGAGTGCCTGCAGACGGTCTTTGCGGCGAGCGGTAGCGACGACGCGATGGCCGCCCTTGACGAAGGCACGAGCGATGGCGGCGCCGAAGCCTGCCGACGCACCGGTAACGAACACGATCATTGCAATTCCCTGGTCGATAAGAGACAAAGGCCCCAAGCCTACTTGCAATGCGGCGCTGCGGCAAGGATGAACGAGCCGCATCGGCGGCCGTGGCGACGGCGTTTGGCGGATATTCGGCGCGGCTGCCCGGCTTTCGTCAGACCTGTGCGCGAGACGCGGCGCGGGGCGCCCGAAAGCCCCGCCGGCGGGCGCTGGAGCGCCGGAAAGCCGGTTGCCTATTCGGGCCTCTTCCAATACACTAACGCGCTCGACCCTGCGTGACTGGCGATAGAACCGAGTCAGCCGACTCAGCCGATTCAACCAATCGGGTTCAAGGTGGAACAACCCACCGTGAAGCGCAGGGTGCCGTTTTGCCGTTCGCCTGGGCAGCCGTGATCCGCGCGCATCGATTTGCGCTGACGGTGGTTGGCCTGCCTCGCGTGTGCGGCGACTCCCCCCTCGCCACGTCTGGGCTGGCATGGCCGCCAGCAGCGCTGCGTACCCTCTACGCAAGATTCGGCGCACGATCCGGTCAACCTGAACACACTCAACGGAATCCGTATGTTTGACAGAGCCCAAAGCACCATCGCCAACGTCGATCCTGAACTCTGGAAGGTCATCGAGCAGGAAAACCGCCGCCAGGAAGAACACATCGAACTGATCGCGTCGGAAAACTACACCTCGCCCGCGGTCATGGCCGCACAGGGCTCGCAACTCACGAACAAGTACGCCGAAGGGTATCCGGGCAAGCGCTACTACGGCGGCTGCGAATATGTGGACGTGGTGGAGCAACTGGCGATCGACCGCGTGAAGCAGCTGTTCGGCGCCGAAGCCGCCAACGTGCAGCCGAACTCCGGTTCGCAGGCCAACCAGGGCGTGTTCTTCGCCATGCTCAAGCCGGGCGACACGATCATGGGCATGAGCCTCGCGCATGGTGGCCACCTCACGCACGGCTCGCCCGTCAACATGTCGGGCAAGTGGTTCAACGTGGTCAGCTACGGCCTGAACGAAGCCGAAGACATCGACTACGACGCGGCCGAAAAGCTCGCGCAGGAACACAAGCCGAAGATCATCGTGGCGGGCGCGTCCGCGTTCGCGCTGCGCATCGACTTCGAGCGCCTCGCGAAGATCGCGAAGTCGGTCGGCGCGTACCTGATGGTCGACATGGCGCACTACGCAGGCCTGATCGCTGCGGGCGTCTACCCGAACCCGGTGCCGCACGCCGACTTCGTCACGACCACCACGCACAAGAGCCTGCGCGGCCCGCGCGGCGGCGTGATCCTGATGAAGGCCGAGTTCGAGAAGCAGATCAACTCGGCCATCTTCCCGGGCATCCAGGGCGGTCCGCTCATGCACGTGATCGCCGCCAAGGCCGTCGCGTTCAAGGAAGCGCTGTCGCCGGAGTTCAAGGCGTATCAGCAGCAGGTCGTCGAGAACGCGCGCGTGCTCGCTGAAACGCTGGTCAGGCGCGGTCTGCGTATCGTCTCGGGTCGCACCGAAAGCCACGTGATGCTGGTCGACCTGCGCGCGAAGAAGATCACCGGCAAGGCGGCGGAAGCGGCGCTCGGTGCCGCGCATATCACGGTCAACAAGAACGCGATCCCGAACGATCCGGAAAAGCCGTTCGTGACCTCGGGCGTGCGCCTCGGTTCGCCGGCGATGACCACGCGCGGCTTCGGCGTGAAGGAAGCCGAGCAGGTCGGCAACCTGATCGCCGACGTGCTGGACAACCCGGAAGACGCCGCGACGATCGAGCGCGTGCGCGGGCAGGTCGCCGAGTTGACCCAGCGTTTCCCGGTCTACCGCTAAGCCGCCATGCATTGCCCCTTCTGCCGCCACGCCGATACGCAGGTCGTCGACTCGCGCGTATCCGAAGACGGCGCGACGATTCGCCGGCGCCGCCGCTGCCCGGCCTGCGACAAGCGTTTTACGACGTATGAGCGAGTCGAGCTGGCGTTGCCGTCGGTCGTCAAGAAGGATGGCAGCCGCACGGAGTTCGATCGCCGCAAGATCGTCGCGAGCATGCAACTGGCGCTGCGCAAGCGCCCGGTTGCGGCGGACGCGATCGACGCGGCGGTCGCCCGCATCGAGTATCAACTGCTCGGCAGCGGCGAGCGCGAGGTGCGCAGCGAGCGTCTCGGCGAACTCGTGATGAACGAGTTGCGTGCGCTCGACACGATCGCCTATGTCCGTTTTGCTTCGGTGTACCGGCGCTTCGAAGACGTCTCCGAATTCGAGGACGTGATCGAGGAATTCCGCCGCGCCTCTTCTCCTCCCAAGCCTTCCCGCAAGCGCTGAGCGCAGGCGTGCCGCGCGTTGTTCGCGGGCATTCGCACCGGTATTCGCATTCATTGTTTCGCGCTTTTCGCGCGTCTTTTCACGCATCGCTACCTCGCTCGATGATGGTTCGTCGCGGGTATTGTTGTCTGCCATAGCGTCCGAATACCACCTGGCCATTCGGCCGATTGCTGGGCGCTCGGCAAATCGCTAGATTGGCTGCATCCGTTCGAAACGCTCAGGGATGCAGATGAAATGCAATGCGATTTGCCGGCCGTCGCGCGCCGGTTTCACACTCGTCGAAACGCTGGCCGTGATAGCGCTGCTGGCCGTCATCGCGGTGATGGCGACGCCAGCGTTCGTTGCGTGGCATGTGCGCGATCAGGTCGACGCCCGCGCCCGGGCTTTGCTGTCGACCTTCGCCTATGCACGCAGCGAGGCGTTGCGCCGCGGTACGCGCGTGACCGTCTGCAGGACCAATGCGGCGCGCGCCTGCCTTGCCGCCGGGCAACCATGCGGCGACGCGATTGCCGACTGGGCCTGCGGCTGGGCCGTGCTCGCCGAGCGTGGCGGCAAGCTCTCGCTGCTGCGAGCGCAACCGTCGCTTGCGGCAGTGAGCATCACGGGCGTGCAAACGGACCTGACGTTCACGCCACCCGCCGGCCAACTGATCGGCGCATTCCGAAACTTCGATATTGCGCCGCGAAGTCCATCCAAAGCGATGCAGGGGACTATGTGGCGACGCTGCATCCGCATTGCGTCGGGCGGTCGCGCGCGGATTTCCGAAGGCGCGTGTGGAGCGACGTCATGATGCGAAGCGCGCCGAATACCCGTTTGCGTCGATTTGTGCCGGCTTGCGCAGGTAGTTCGCTAATCGAAGTGATGCTGGCGGTCGCATTGATCGCGGTGAGCGCATTGGGTTTGATCGCGGGTCAGCTGTGGATCGCGCGCGAAGCCCGCGCGATGACGATGCGAGAAAACGCTGCATGGATCGCCGATTCGGTCGTCGAAGCGTTGGCGGTGCCCCCGGCAAGCGATGCCGCGCTAAACCAATGGAGCGCCCGTGCAGGCGTTGTCTTGCCGCATGGCGAAGCGTCGCTGGCAGAGAATGGTGCAGTTGCGGCGGCGCGCGTGACCTGGGGCGCCGTGCACGACATGCCCGGCGCGGGTGACGTCGACGTGATCGACAAACCGGAGTCTTGCGGTGGCGTGGCGGTTCCCGCAGGCACTTCCTGCGTTGCATTGGCGTTCGTGAAATGAGGCGGCGACTTGTAGCTCGTGGTCACACGCTTATCGAGTTCGTGATTGCGATGGCACTCGGATTGATCGTGACTGCGGGCGCCGTTTCGCTCTACACGACGCAGCGCAATGCGTTCGAGCGCGCGAGCAATGCGATGCGGATTCGCGAAGCCGGTTTGACCACGCTGATGCTGATTGGCCAGCAATTGCAGATAGCCGGTTTCGTTCCCGCGGACGTCGTCGGCTACGCGGCGCCGCCTGCATTGTTCGGCTGCTCGGGAGGTCGTCCGACGGGTGCCGACAACAGTCCCGGCTGCACGACATTGAGCACGGGTTCGGACGGCGTTGCGATCCGTTACGTTGGCGATGCCGTGTCCACGTGGCCGTCTTCGAGCGGAGAGATAACCGATTGCGTGGGGCAAGCGGTAAAGAGCAGCGATGCGGCGCTCGGCACTCAGGGTGTGCCGGTCGTCAATCGCTACTTTGCCAACGTCAGTGGCTCGACCGGCGAGCCGGAGCTTTACTGCGAGGGCAATGGCAATGCGGGCACCGCGCAGCCGCTGGTGGAAGGCGTCGAGCGCGTGCGGTTGCGCTACTGGCTGGCCGGCGCGCTGGATGCGATCAATGCGTCGGCGGTGCCGGCGGATCAATGGGGCAACGTCGTCGCGGTGGATCTTTGCGTGCTCGTGCGTGGTGCGCCGCAAGGGCAGCGTGCGCGCTATGTCGATTGCGACGGCGTGAGCACGCTCGGCGCCGATTTGCGGCCGCGACAGGCGTTTTCGCGTCGCGTTGCGCTACGCAATCGCGTGGAGGCGGGGGCTGCATCGTGATGGTCCACGAGAAATCGACGTGGTCGAGTGATGGCCCTGGCTGGCACCGCCAGTGCCGCATGCAGTGCATGAAGTTGGGATACCCAGGCAAATTCAATGGTCCGTCCGGTTGGCTCGCCCATGCATCGTGCGTTCGCCAACGCGGCGTCGTCTTGCCGATCGTGCTGCTGATTGCCGCGATGATGCTGGCCACGTCCGCAATCTGGTTCGAAACATCGCTCGCGTCGGCGCGTGCGGCGACCAATGTACGCGATTATTTGCAGGCTTTTCATGCGGCGGATTCGGCGTTGACTTTGTGTGAGCGCAACGTCCTTGCAATGGGTGTCGATGCGAACATACCGCCGCCGCTCGCGGCGGGCGAGCCGGTCCAATGGAAGCTTGCAACCGCGTTCGAAGCCGGCGCTGTGACGCCTGTCGCGCAATGGCCGGAGGCGCAGGCGCCGCAGTGTCTCGTCGAGGCCTGGCGTCTTGCCAGCCGGGCGAATGCCACCGCGTATCTGCTGAGCGCGCGTGGCTTCGGCCACACGAGTGAATCGCAGGTCTGGCTGCAACTGGAACTGGTGGTCGAGGACGGCGCTATCGAGCGTCATTGGCGGCGTGTTGCCGCGAGGCCATTCTGATGGGAGGTGCATGACGAAATCGACTGCATCGGCATTCACGCTGCTCGAACTGATGATCGCGCTGGCGATAACCGCGACGCTCGCCGTGTTTGCGATTCCTTCGTACCGCAGCCATATTGCGCGAACGCATCGGGTCGATGCGGCGTCCGCGTTGTATCGCGCGGCGCAATTCGTCGAGGGCGCGGCGAGCGACAGCGTGCCGACATTGCCCGCGGGATTCGATCAGGCGCCGCAATCCGGCACGGCGATCTATCGCCTGCACGTATTGCCTGGGGACGACACGAACGGCGGCTATGCGATCGAAGCGGCACCGGTGGATGCCGGGCCGATGCGTGACGATCCCTGCGGCACGTTCACGCTCGATGCGACGGGGCAGCGCGGCAACAGAAACGAGGCGGGCGGTTCGACGCCGGCCAATAGCGAGTGCTGGAATACGTCGTAGCCTGGCGTGAGGCGGATATGCGGTGCGACGCAAAGCGCGCTTTGCTCGATACTCGCCATGCAGCCGCACGAACGCGAACTAGCGCAAACACACGCGGAAAAACTCGCGTTCAACGCATCGCAACGCACTACAACGTATTCGCATTGCAACGCATCCGCATTACACCGTATCAATACCCGCTTTCGGCCGAATCGGCCTTCTCCGCAGCAGACTCTCCCGTCGCTGCCGTAGCCGTCTGGGCCGCCGCCTTCGCCGACGAATCGTTCTTCATCTGCTGCCAGATGCGAAACGCTTCCCACGCGGCGAGCGCCACGCCGCCCCATTTGAGCGCGGGTTTGGCGCTTGCCATGACGGTCGCGCGCAGCGGCTTGGCGAGCAGCATCGAGATGATCGAGCTGACGAACGGGTACTGCTTCAGAAGCGCGCCGAGGGTGCCCGCGTTGAGCACGCTCCCCTTCGATCCACGGCCCATGCGCGCGCCGCCGAAGCCCGGAACGATGAACTTGAGCCAACTGAAGTGCGTGACCGCCTGGCGCAATTCGATGGTGGCCTGCGCGAGTTCGACGCGCTCCACGTCTGCGCGCACGAGCAGCAGTTCCTTGCGCAGCGCGCGCAGATGCGGCGCGCTCAAGTCCTTCGACGGATGGCGCGGGTGACGGAATGCGGTATCGGGACGGGGCTGGTTCATGGCGTGTCGGGGCGTGACGGCGGCAGTGAGGGAGAGGGCGATCGGCGTCAGGCGAACGACGTCACGGCTTGCGAAACGCGTCGCGGTCTTTTTCGAACTCTGCGAGGGTGGCTTCGAACACCATGGGCGCGTTGCGCAAACCGCTGCGTGCTTTCAGCGCGCATACGAGGCCGGCAATCGCGTAAACCGCGGTGATGCCGCCGAGCGCCTGCAGGCGGTAGGTGTCCCAGAAGGCGATGGCGATCAGCGCGGTCAGGGCGATCAGTGCCATCGTGGCGAGCATCATCGCGGCAAGGCCGAGAAACAGCACGCCTAGCAGACGGTCTTTTTCCTCGGCGAGTTCGATGCCCACCAGTTCGAGCCGCGTCTGCAGAATGGTAAACACGGAACTGAGAATGCGGCGCAACGGACTATGCTCTGCGCGCTGCGATTGGGTTTCGGTCGTCATGGCTGTGGGCGTTGCTGGTGAGGGCCTCGCTGGCGCGCACGCGCGCCAGAACAAGCGGACCGGCGAGGCTTGCGCCGGTCCGCCCGGTTTGCCGGTGCGCCGGACGTGCCTGCTCCGGCGGCCGCACCGGGCTTACTTGCGATTGATCAGCAAGCCGACCAGCACGCCGACACCGGCTGCGATGCCGATGGACGCCCACGGATGCTCGTGCACGTAGTCGTCGGTGGCGCGCGCGGCTTTCTTGCCTTTTTCGACCACGACGACCTGTACGTCGGCCGCCTTTTCCTTGGCCTGCTTCAGGCGCGACAGCGCGGTTTCGCGCAGTTCCGAAGCGCGCTCGCCAGTGGCGCTCGCAGCCTGCTTCAGCAGGTCCTCAGCGTCCGCGAGGACGGTTTTGATATCCGACATCAATCTCTCCTTGTTGACTTCCGACATTGACAGCTCCCCTTTGTCTCACGCCACGCGTGAATCGTAACCAAAGAAACGGCCGCTGGCGAGCGCAGTGCCCGGTTGTTCCAGGCCGACGCATGAACCGTTCCCGATACCGCAAAGCACAATGACACTCGTTTGAGGGCAGTCTGCTCCAGATCGGCATCAGATGGAGTTGATCTGTCCCGCAAAGTTTCCCTGAAATAGGAGAAAATTACAAAAATGCATAAAGTAGTGACGCGATGTTGGTTCGTCATATACCGTCGCTGCCGTATGCTTTAACGTTGCGGGGCGCCGCGGGCAACGGCTTGCGTGCAACACGTCCGGATACTTTCCGAAAACCTATGAGGAGATGCACTATGAGTCTACGTCTTGGCGACATCGCGCCCGATTTCGAGCAGGAGTCGAGTGTCGGCCGGATCCGGTTTCATGAATGGCTCGGCAATAGCTGGGGCGTGCTGTTTTCGCACCCGGCCGATTTCACGCCGGTCTGCACGACCGAACTGGGCCTGACCGCGAAGCTCGCGAGCGAGTTCGAAAAGCGCGATGTGAAGACGATCGCGTTGTCGGTCGACAGCGCGGAGTCGCACAAGGAGTGGATCAAGGACATCAACGAGACGCAGGCGGCGAGCGTCGGCTTTCCGATTCTCGCGGACGGCGATCGCAAGGTTGCCGAGCTGTACGACATGATCCACCCGAACGCGAACGAAACGCTCACGGTCCGCTCGCTCTTCGTGATCGATCCGAAAAAGAAGGTGCGTCTCATCATCACGTACCCGGCGAGCACCGGCCGCAATTTCGACGAAGTGCTGCGCGTGATCGACTCGCTGCAACTGACCGACAGTCACTCGGTGGCGACGCCGGGCAACTGGAAGCAGGGCGATGACGTCGTGATCGTCCCGTCGCTGAAGGACGAGGAAGTCATCAAGCAGAAATTCCCGAAGGGCTACAAGGCGTTGCGTCCGTATCTGCGCATGACGCCGCAGCCGGACCGGTAAGCGGTGGGCTGAAGCATAGTGAGGCGGGCTCGACGCGCGCTTCGCTATGTCTTGAGTAGCACGCGCTTGAGGCCGCACAAAAACAGAAAGCCGGTTCGTAAGAACCGGCTTTCTGTTTTGGGCGATGGATCGTGGATCGCCACCCACCGCGCGAGTCAACACAACACACCCGGGACACGCCCGGTACATCGACCGGGCAGCGAAAATCAGAAAAACGCCTGAATACCCGTTTGCGCGCGGCCGAGAATCAGCGCGTGCACATCGTGCGTGCCTTCATAGGTGTTCACGACTTCGAGGTTCACGAGGTGGCGCGCGATGCCGAACTCGTCCGAGATGCCATTGCCGCCAAGCATGTCGCGGGCGAGGCGGGCGATATCGAGCGCCTTGCCGCACGAATTGCGCTTCATGATCGAGGTGATTTCGACGGCCGCCGTGCCTTCGTCCTTCATGCGGCCAAGGCGCAGCACGCCTTGCAGGCCGAGCGTGATTTCGGTCTGCATGTCGGCGAGCTTTTTCTGGATCAGCTGGTTCGCGGCGAGCGGCCGGCCGAACTGCTTGCGATCGAGCACGTATTGACGCGCGGTGTGCCAGCACGCTTCAGCCGCGCCGAGCGCTCCCCAGGCGATGCCGTAGCGCGCCGAATTCAGGCACGTGAACGGGCCACGCAGGCCGCTCACACCGGGCATGATGTTCTCTTCCGGCACGAACACTTCGTCGAGCACGATTTCGCCGGTGATCGAGGCGCGCAAGCCTACCTTGCCGTGGATCGCCGGTGCCGACAGACCTTTCCAGCCCTTCTCGAGAATGAAGCCGCGGATGCTGTCCTTGCCGTTTTCCTCGAGCTTCGCCCATACGACGAACACGTCGGCGATCGGCGAATTGGTGATCCACATCTTCGAGCCCGACAGCGAATAGCCGCCGTCGACCTTCTTCGCGCGCGTGACCATGCTGCCCGGATCGGAGCCGTGATTCGGCTCGGTCAGCCCGAAGCAGCCGATCCACTCGCCGCGCGCGAGCTTCGGCAGATATTTTTCCTTCTGCGCGTCCGAGCCGAATTCGTAGATCGGCACCATTACGAGCGACGATTGCACCGACATCATCGAGCGGTAGCCGGAATCGACGCGCTCCACTTCGCGCGCGATCAGGCCGTACGCGACGTAGTTCAGGCCGGGGCCGCCGTATTGCTCGGGGATCGTCGGGCCGAGCAGACCGAGTTCGCCCATTTCGCGAAAGATCTCGACATCGGTCTTCTCGTGGCGGAACGCTTCGAGCACGCGCGGCAGCAGCTTGTCCTGCGAGTACGCCGCGGCGGCATCGCGCACCATGCGTTCGTCTTCGGTGAGCTGCTGATCCAGCAGCAACGGGTCTTCCCAGTGAAACTGCGCGGCGACGGCCATGACGTATCTCCTGATTTTTCGCCCGGAACGAGCTTGACTCAAGTTCCGCCTTGCGAAACAATGTTTTGCAAACGACGCCCGAGTGTATCACCCTATGACGCTGCCTTCCACTTTCTCCGCACCGCTCGACGAGCGCAAATTCGTCGTGGCGCTGGCGCGCGGGCTCGACCTGCTGCGCGCGTTCCGGCCTGGCGAGACGATGCTCGGCAACCGCGATTTCGTCGAACGCACGGGGTTGCCGAAGGCGACCGTCAATCGCCTTGCGTACACGCTGACCGTGCTCGGCTATTTGCGGCTCGACGAAACGCACGGCAAATATGCGCTCGACGCCGGCGTGCTGTCACTCGGTTTTGCGCTGCTGGCGAGCACCGATACGCTCGAACTCGCGCGCCCGCATATGCGCGCGTTCGCGCGCGAGGTCGGCGCGGCGGTGTCGCTCGGTTGCCGCGACGGGCTCGACATGATCTATCTCGAGACGATCCGCAGCGAGACCGCGCTGACGCTCGGGCTTGCCTCGGGCTCGAAGCTGTCGATGCTGACGAGCTCGATGGGCCGCGCCTATCTCGCCGTGCAGCCGCCCGACGCACGCAGGGCGCTGATCGCCGAACTGAGGAAGGCGGCGGGCAAGGCCGGTGCGCTGCGGGTTGCCGAGGCCGAAAAGGAAATCGCCGCGTTCGCGGCCGAGCGCTGCTGCTATTCGTTTCGCGCGTGGCACGACGACGTCAACGCGGTCGCGGTGCCGTTTCGCGAGCCGCGCGAGGGGCGCTGGCTCGTGCTCAGTTGCAGCGGGCCGGCTTCGTCGATGGGGGAGGAGGTGTTTCGCGAGAACGTCGCGCCGCGCCTGAAGGCGCTTGCGCGGCGACTAGGCGAGCCGGGCTGAAAAAGGGCTGACGAGGCGATGGGCCTATGGACCGTTGGACCAATGAGGCAATAGGTCAATAGCGCAGCGGCGCGAACCCGCGCCGCATGAACGCGCCGGAAAAACTCACGCCGCCCGGTCGTGATAATGCGCGTTGAACAACGGCCCCTGCACGAAGCGCACGTCGTACTGCTGCAACGCGACGAACTGCGCTTCATCCACCACACGATTGAAAATCAGCGGCACATGCAGGCGGTTCGCATAGCCGACCAGCGGCTTGACCGTCGCATCGCGCAACGCGACGCCCGCATCCATCTTGATGAAGTCGAGCCGCGCCGTTTCCGACACCGACAGAATCTGCCCCGCGTTCGACAGATTGCCCGCCACCTTGAAACCGTAATGCTGATAGCTGCGCGTCAGGTAGCCGAGGAAGGTCTTGTGTGCGACCGCGGCCGCCGGCAACTCGATCACGATGCGCGCCGGACTCAATCCGAACGACGTCAGCACGTTCGAAAAATGCTGGCCGTGATCGTATTTCACGCTCTTGAGCAGCCGCTCGTGCACGCGCAGAAACAGCAGCCCATGCCGTTGGGCGCCAAAGAAATTGATCGCATGCAGCGCGCGCGACATGCGATCGAGCGCGACCAGTTGCTGATCGTCGGCGATCCGGTCGAAGGGATCGAAGACGTCGGACGGCGGCGTGTCGAGCCGGTGCGTGACGGCCTGAAAGCCGAGTTCGTCGCCGAAGCGGTCGACGCCTTCCGCTCCGCATGACAGCGACTGCGCGAGCGCATGCACGCTGATGTCGAAGATCGGCTCGTAGGCGCTCGCGAGTTCGAGGCCGTCGCAGCGTGCGAGCGCGATGCCGTCGTGCGCGCCGTCCCCCATCGCCAGATACTTGCCGAGAAACGGATGGTGGGCGGCGCGGGCGACGAGATCGGGGATGGTCGGCGGAATCATGAAATGGGATCAAGGGCAACGATGGATGCCGCGCCCGCCGCGTGGCGATGCGAAGCGCGACACAAAACGCGACGCAATGGGCGCATGGTTCGATGGTAGCAGTCCGCGCCGCGCGCACATGAACAAAATGCTCATAACGATATTGGCCGGACGCCTGTCCGCGCGGGCTTCGCCGGGCGGCACGGCGCGCGGGAAGCGGCTCTGGCGCCAGTTCGGGGACAGATTGCCCGATCGGCCTCCAGGGTATACGTTATTTTCACTATTCATAATTCGTTTTACTATTCGTAAATTAAAGGGCGGCTGCGACGGTCGGGAACGTTGACACCGAGCCGGGTCGAGCCGGGCTGTCGGCCGCGCGGCGTAGCAGGTCCGGCCCGCCATGCCGGCCGCGCAGTACGAAAATGGATGCGGAAACAAGCGGGCTGAATGCGGAAACAAGCGGGTGCGACACGGCAACACGGCCGCGCATCCGCAGCGAATGCCGGCCTGATCGCTTGACCGCCTGACTGGAAAGATCGCGTATTAACGGAGAACCTCGTATGGACACCTCATCGCGCACGCCGGCCGCCGGACGCCTGCGGCCGGAAATCGAGCCGGGCTATCAGTCGGGTTTTGCGAACGAGTTCGCGACCGAGGCCTTGCCGGGCGCGCTGCCGAGCGGGCGCAATTCGCCGCAGCGCGCGGCCTACGGGCTGTACGCCGAACAGCTGTCGGGCACCGCGTTCACGGCGCCGCGCGGCCACAACCGCCGCTCCTGGCTGTACCGGATTCGCCCGGCGGCCATGCACCAGCCGTTCACCTTGATGCCCTCGGAGCGGCTCGTCGCCAATTTCGCGGCGATGCCGCCGACGCCGCCGAACCAGTTGCGCTGGGATCCGCTGCCGATGCCTGCCGAGCCGACCGATTTCATCGACGGTTGGGTGACGATGGCCGGCAACGGCGCGGCCGAAGCGATGAGCGGCTGCGCGATTCACCTGTACGCGGCGAACCGCTCGATGCAGGAGCGCTTCTTCTATAGCGCCGACGGCGAATTGCTGATCGTGCCGCAACAAGGGCGCCTGCATATCGCGACCGAATTGGGCCGGCTCGATATCGAGCCGTTCGAGATCGCGGTGATTCCGCGCGGCGTGCGTTTCGCGGTGAGCCTGCCGGACGGCAGCGCGCGCGGCTATATCTGCGAGAACTTCGGTGCGCTGCTGCGCCTGCCGGAACTCGGGCCGATCGGCTCGAACGGGCTCGCCAATCCGCGCGACTTCCTCACGCCGCATGCCGCATACGAAGACCGCGAAGGCGCGTTCGAACTGGTCGCGAAGATGAACGGCCATCTGTGGCGCGCGGACATCGATCATTCGCCGCTCGACGTGGTCGCGTGGCACGGCAACTACGCGCCGTACAAATACGACCTGCGCCGCTTCAACACGATCGGCTCGATCAGCTACGACCATCCGGACCCGTCGATCTTCCTCGTGCTGCAATCGCAAAGCGATACCCCCGGCGTCGATACGGTCGACTTCGTGATCTTCCCGCCGCGCTGGCTCGCCGCCGAAGATACGTTCCGCCCGCCGTGGTTCCATCGCAATGTCGCGAGCGAGTTCATGGGCCTCGTGCATGGCGTCTACGACGCGAAGGCCGAGGGCTTCGTGCCGGGTGGCGCGAGCCTGCACAACTGCATGACGGGCCACGGCCCCGACGCGGATACGTTCGAGAAGGCATCGCAGATCGATACGTCGGTGCCGAAGAAGGTTGGCGACACGATGGCCTTCATGTTCGAGACGCGCACGCTGATCCGGCCGACCCGTTTCGCGCTCGAAACCGCGCAATTGCAGGCGCATTACTACGAGTGCTGGCAAGGCCTCAAGAAACACTTCAATCCGGAGCAACGATGAACGCGGTAAACGATTTTCAGGCGACGCTCGATCCGTCGCGCAAAAGCTGGGTCGAGTCGGCCAACGATCCGGCCAGCGACTTCCCGATCCAGAACCTGCCGTTCGGCATTTTCAGCGACCGTGGCAACGACGTGCCGCGCGTGGGCGTCGCGATCGGCGACACGATCGTCGATCTCGCCGCGTTGCAGGCGGCGAGCCTGCTGAACGTACCCGCGCAGGGCGTGTTCGCGCGCGATGCGCTCAACGACTTCATCGCGCTTGGCCGCGATGCGTGGCGTAGCGTGCGCATCCAGCTGAGCCAGTTGCTCGCGCGCGAGTGCGCCACCCTGCGCGACGATGCCGCGTTGCGCGCGAAGGCGCTCGTGAGCCAGGCCGAGGCGCGCCTCCATCTGCCGGTGCGGATTCCGGGCTACACCGATTTCTATTCCTCGAAGGAGCACGCGACCAACGTCGGTTCGATGTTTCGCGATCCGAAGAATGCGCTGCTGCCGAACTGGTCGGAAATGCCGATCGGCTACAACGGACGGGCGTCGTCGGTGGTCGTGAGCGGCACGCCGGTGCGGCGTCCGAACGGTCAGCTGAAGCTGCCCGAGCAGGAGCGGCCGGTGTTCGGCGCATGCCGCAAGCTCGATATCGAGCTGGAGATGGGTTTTATCGTCGGCGGCGGTAATGCGTTGGGCGAGCCGATCGCCTGCGAGGATGCCGAGGCGCATATCTTCGGCATGGTGCTGTTGAACGACTGGAGCGCGCGCGACATCCAGCAATGGGAATACGTGCCGCTCGGCCCGTTCAACTCGAAGACCTTCGCGACGACGATCTCGCCGTGGATCGTCACGCTCGACGCGCTCGAACCGTTCCGCGTCGCGCAGCCGCAGCAGGAACCGCAGCCGCTCGACTATCTGCGGCACGACGGCCAGCATGCGTTCGATATCCATCTCGAAGTCACCTTGCGCGCGCAGCACGCGCGCGAGGCAAACACGATCTCGCGGACCAACTTCAGGCACATGTACTGGACGATGGCGCAACAGCTCGCGCATCACACGGTGTCGGGCTGCAATACGCGCGTCGGCGATCTGATGGGCTCGGGCACGATCAGCGGACCGACCGAGGATTCCTACGGCAGCCTGCTCGAACTGACGTGGAACGGCAAGAGGCCGCTCGAACTGAAGGAGGGCGGCACGCGCACGTTCATCGAGGATGGCGACGAGCTGACGCTGGCCGGATGGTGCCAGGGCGAGGGGTATCGCGTCGGGTTTGGCGTGTGCGCGGGCGAGATTCTGCCGGCGCTGCGCTGAGGCGCACGCCGCTCGCCGTCAGCCCGCCATCGCCATGCGCCGCTCGATCGACACCGACCACAGCGTGAGCAGCAGCGCACCGAACGAGGTCGCGACGCCGACCCACGGCAGCGTCGTGAGCGGTGCGCCCGCACCGATCGCCATGCCGCCGAGCCAGGCGCCAGTCGCGTTGCCGAGATTGAAGGCGCCCTGGTTCAGCGTCGAGGCGAGGTTCGGCGCATGGCTCGCGCGGTCGACGATCAGCATCTGCAGCGGCGGCACGATCGCGAACGCGAGCACGCCCCACACGAAGACCGTCAGCATCGCCGGAATGCGCGCGTGCATCGTGCCCGCGAACACGCACAGGATCACGACGATCGCGAGCAGGAACGCGATCAGCGAGGGCAGCAGTCGCCAGTCGGCGAGCTTGCCGCCGAGCGTGCTGCCGACCGTCAGGCCGAGGCCGAACAGCAGCAGCACGAGCGTGACCGCGTGCGGCGTGAAGCCGGTCACGTCTTCGAGAATCGGCGTGATGTAGGTGAAGGTGGAAAACAGGCTGGCCGAGGCGAGCACGCTGATGCCGAGCACCATCAGCACCTGCGGGTTCTTCAACACGCTGAATTCGCGCACGAGGCTCGCCCTCTGCATCTCGATCTTCGCGGGCAGGCATACCGCGAGCGCGGCCGCCGCCAGCACGCCGATGCCGGTCACGGCCCAGAACGTCGCGCGCCAGCCGACCGCCTGGCCAAGCGCGGTGCCGAGCGGCACGCCAAGCACGTTGGCGAGCGTGAGGCCGGTGAACATCAGGGCGATGGCCTGCGCGCGGCGATTCGGTGCGACGAGCCCCGCCGCGACCACCGAGCCGATGCCGAAGAACGCGCCATGACAGAACGCGGTGACGATGCGCGCGGCCATCAGCACCGCGTAGCCCGGCGCGACCGCGCACAGCAGATTGCCGACGATGAACACGCCGATCAGGCTCATCAGTGCTTTCTTGCGCGGCATGTTGGCGACGGCGATCGCGACGATCGGCGCGCCGATCGTGACGCCGAGCGCATATGCCGACACGAGCATGCCCGCGGCCGGGATCGAGACGGACAGATCGCGCGCGACGTCGGGCAACAGCCCCATGATGACGAACTCGGTGGTACCGATCCCAAAGGCGGCAACGGCGAGGGCAAGCAGGGGCAAGGGCATGATGACGGGATACGAGGCGTGAAGCGGCGCGCCGGATACGCGCCGGACGGCGGACGTTGTCGGGGCGAGAACGCCGGCGCCGGGTCGGGTAAAACAGTAGGGGATTCTACCTAAGTCAAAACAGGCGTGCTCGCAGCCGGGACGGCTGTTGTTTTGTGCGGAATGTGCCGTAAAACAGGCTGTGGTTGCCAGGTTGCGGTTGTCCGGTTGTTGCCGTGCAGCGGCGAGTTCGCCTCATTATCGCCTTACTCTATCGCCTCATTGACCGTGACCGAACGTTTCCCCATGACGCCCCGCCCCCGAGACAAAGCGCGCCGCGCCCGCGACACCTTCGGCGAACACCGCCTGATATCCGCCCGCGCCTTCGCGCCGCAGCGCCTCGGCGAGATCGTCGAGCGCACTGTTTTCCAATGCCGAGCGGCGGTCGGCCAGCAGGGCGGCCTGCGGCAACGCGGCAAGCTCGGCGGCCAGTTGCTCGGCCGCCGCGCGGGCCGTGCCGTGCGGCACCACGCGGTTGGCAAGACCGATCGCGAGCGCTTCGCGGGCATCGACCGCGCGGCCGGTCAGGATCAGATCGAGCGCGCGCGACAAGCCGATCAGCCGCGGCAGGCGGATCGTGCCGCCGTCGATCAGCGGAATCCCGACGCGCCGGCAGAACACGCCCAGCACCGCATCGTCCTCGACCACCCGCAGATCGCACATGGCCGCAAGCTCCAACCCGCCCGCCACCGCATGGCCCGCTATCGCCGCGATCACCGGCTTGCTGAAGTGCATGCGCGTCGGTCCCATCGGACCGGGGCCGCTGCCGTCGGCGCGCAGTTCGTTGCGGCGCGTGTCGTCGCCAAGCGCGCTCAGGTCCGCGCCCGCGCAAAACGTGCCGCCCGCGCCGAACAGCAC
>NZ_JAAGPQ010000203.1:0-2166 GCF_017104985.1 Paraburkholderia sp. Ac-20342
CGAAGAAGCAGACCGCGCATCCGCCGGCCACGGTCGGCAAGCCGGTGGTCACGCAGCAGGTGATCCACTTCATGAACAAGAAGATGCCGGGCAACCTGCCGAAGAAGACCGCGCGCGCCTTGCTCGACATCGAGGACAACAAGATCGTCCCGATCATCCGCAATCCGCAGACGACCACCGCCGACACGGAAGCGGTGTTCTACTTCCCGGGCTGCGGCTCGGAGCGGCTGTTCTCGCAGGTCGGCCTTGCGACCCAGGCGATGCTGTGGGAAGCGGGCGTGCAAACGGTGCTGCCGCCGGGCTACCTGTGCTGCGGCTATCCGCAGCGCGGCTCGGGCCAGTTCGACAAGGCCGAGCAGATCGTCACCGATAACCGCGTGCTGTTCCACCGCGTCGCCAATACGCTGAACTACCTCGACATCAAGACGGTGGTGGTGTCGTGCGGCACGTGCTACGACCAGCTCGCCGGTTATGAATTCGACAAGATTTTCCCGGGCTGCCGGATCATCGACATCCACGAGTTTCTGCTGGAGAAGGGCATCAGGCTCGATGGCGTGAATGGCGTGCGCTACATGTACCACGACCCGTGCCACACGCCGATCAAGACGATCGACCCGGTCAAGCTCGTCAATCAGCTGATGGGTTCGGAGCACGACGGCTACAGGATCGAGAAGAACGATCGCTGCTGCGGCGAGTCGGGCACGCTGGCGGTTACGCGTCCTGACATCTCGACGCAGGTGCGTTTCCGCAAGGAAGAGGAATTGAAGAAAGCAGCAGGGCGCTTTCGTGCCGAAAAGTTTGGTGGTAACGTGAAGGTCCTCACCACGTGCCCAGCGTGTCTGCAGGGTCTCTCACGCTATGCAGAAGACGCAGACATGAGCTCAGACTATATTGTTGTAGAAATGGCGAGAAAAATATTGGGCGAAGAGTGGCTCGCAAACTACGTCAGCGAGGTGAATCGAGGCGGTATTGAACGTATCTTGGTGTAGACCACCAGTTCAGGCCAAGTCTTGATCGAGCGTTGCGTGTATCCATGACAGGTCGGCGAGAATATAAGACATCACTTCAGCCGCTGATGTATGGATAAAGAAGTGTCCTCCATCGATGAGCCGCAGCTTGAATGGTCCGTCGCTATACGCTTCCCACGCACGGAGTGACGAAAGTTCGACATCGCTATCGTGCCTTCCTCCGAAGACTGATAACCTCCCGGGTAATGTAAAGGGGGCATTCGCGCGATAGCGTTCGGCAATTCGCAGATCCGAGCGAATCGCCTTCAGGAAGGGCCGTAGCCATTCTGGTTGTGCAACAAGCTCGATGGGCGTGCCCCCCATTTCCACGAGACGCTGGATGAGTTCATGCTCAGGCAGCATGTGGATGGGGTTGTCGCGCGGTCCGATATGAGGCGCACGATGCGCCGAGCAGAACATGTGCAATGGAGGGGGCTTCCCTCTCCGCACCACTTCGCGCACGAACTCGACACTCACGATGCTGCCAAGGCTATAGCCGAACGTTGCGTACGGTTTGGTCAGAAGCGGGAAAGTCGCATCAATCAGCGCGTCGACCATTTCGCTGAGGTCGCTGACAGGCGGCTCGAAAAATCTCGTCTGACGTCCTGGGGGCTCAACTGCGACGACTTCGATATAGTCGGGCATCGCTGATGCCCAGCGTCGATAAAGGGCAGCCCCACCGCCAGCATAAGGGAAGCAGAACAACATGATTCGGGCTTCAGGACGCGGCGTGTGCCTGATCAACCAGGGTGTCTTTTTGACGGGCATGTTTGCGCAAGCGACTAATCGATGAGAAACGTGCCGACGCAACGAGTCATTTGTGCGCAGGAGCAGTCACAATCGATAGCATAAGTGCAGACGTCTATCCCGTCTCCCGTCTTTTCGTACAGGGTCGAGACTTGATGAGGTGATGATGGCTCTGAAGTGATAGGCCATGTCCGCTACCTGGCGAGGGCTTGAGCAATTGTCAAGTCTGGTGCGTGCGGGCGGACAGGCATGATCAGACCGCCCGCAGAGTGCTTTCAATCACCGGGTGTTGATTTGCACGGAATCCTGACCCACCCTCGGCAGTAATTTGCATCGAATCTTGACCCACGTAGAACACTGACCTGCTCGGCAACGGGCGGGGGAACGGAGTGATCGACGTGGCTATATTGAG
>NZ_JAAGPQ010000204.1:0-1924 GCF_017104985.1 Paraburkholderia sp. Ac-20342
TGGCGAGGGCGGCCGGCGCGGCTTCATGGCGGCGAGCGCTCAGCCGAGGCCGGCCGCGACCGCGCGGGCTTCGTCGTACGCCTGCGCAAAGCCGAGATAGACCGGCTTGCCGCCCGTGCGCATGCGCATGAAGAGCCGGTGCTCGACCTGATACTTGACGTTGCCGATCGCCAGCGCGCCGATGCCGATCGCGCCCGCGTTCGGCACGCCGTCGATCGGCTTGCCGTCGTTCATCACGTTGACGCCGGCAATGCCTTCGGGCGGCACCGCGTTGACGTCGGCGGCGACGAGCAGGCGCTTCGCATGCGCGAGATCGCCGCTGCCGATCACCTGCACGCCCGCGACGGCGGTGGCGAGCACGATCTCGGTCTCGGCGAGCGCGTCGCGCAGTTCGTCCGGCGTCGTGGTGCCGATGCCTCCGGTGACGATGCCGAAGCGCTGGTTCAGTTCGGCCGAGGCGTGCAGCGCGCGCTGGCGGTCGTGGTGGCTCGCGATCGTCACGTCGGCGCCGCGCGAGGCCGCGATCGCCGCCGCGATGCGCCCGACCGCGCCGGTGCCGCCGAGAATCAGCACGCGCTTGCCGCCGAGTTCCACGCCGTGCTGCTTGCCGAGATGCCGCTCGACCAGCGCGACGAGCGCGGCGGCGGTCGTGTACGAGCCGCTCGGATCGGCGAACACCGAGACCTCGAACGGCGGGACCATCGCGCGGCGCGCGGTGTCGAGCATGTCGGCGGCTTGCATCACATCGCGTCCGCCGATGAAGATGCCGGTGCGCGATACGCCTTTCGGGCCGCGCGAAAAGATCGCGTCCTGGGTCAGGTTCGCGACCATGCCGGCCTCGACGCCGCAATACGGCACGATGACCTGATAGCCGGCGTCGGCGGCCATGTTGACGTCGAACGGACTCATCTGCGGCGTGGCCGTGAACATGTGCAGGATGTAGGGCCTTTCAATGGTTTCTGACATGACGAGGGCTCGTTTCAGTGGCAATTTCGTGGACGGCGCGGTGTCGGGCGTGACAGCGCGCGCGATATGGGGCGTGGCGGCAGCGCACAGGCCCGGTTGGCGGCGCGTACACCGCGCTCGATGGCAGCGGAGACGCCACCTGGACCGGCAGCACCACCGGCCCTCCGGCGCGTAGCGTGCACAGTGCGCGCATCATGCGGCGTCGATGCGCGGCGCATGCGCGTCGGCCTCGCGGATCGCCGCGCCGCTATTGCGGCCCGCGACAATGGCGCATTCGAGGTGCGGCATGCCGCCTGCCGCCGCGCGCGCGGTGGCGAGCGCGGCGTCGGCCTCGCGGGCATTGGCGAGGATCGCAAAGCCGGTCGGTCCCCACGACGTCTGACCGATGCCGGCGACGCGTTCGGCCGCGACCGCGCGCAGCACGCGCTCGACGTCGGGGCTCGCGAACACGCCGCCTTGCGCGCTCGCGAAATATTCGCCGATGGTCTGCTGCATTTCGCTGAGGCCGCGCGCGAACGGCGCGAAGTCGTGCTCGGCGACGCTGGGCAGAATCCGCATCAGCACGAGGTGGCACAGGTGCGCGGCAAGCCGCTGCGGGAACGGCGCGAGCGAGGCGAGCGCGCGCCGCTCCTGCGCGCCGTGCAGACCCTCGCGGGCGTTGTCGCTGACGAGCAGCACGCGCCATGACTCCGGAAACGGCTGGCGCGAGAGCAGCGGCGGCATGCTCTGGCGCAGATCGCCGGCCGGCCCGCCGTCGAGCAGCAGGCCGCCCGAATCGAAGCCGAGAATGCCGATGCCGGAGCGCGCGCCGCGGCCGAGCAGGCGTGCGAGTTCGGCGCTCGTCGCCGGCTGGCCGGCGAGGCGCTCGAACGCGGGGATCGGAAGAGGACACGTCTGGACTCCAGTCAAACTCGTGTAGCTCGTATGCCGGCTGTGGCTTGAGAAAAAAAAAAAAACA
>NZ_JAAGPQ010000205.1:0-1902 GCF_017104985.1 Paraburkholderia sp. Ac-20342
CCCGAGTTCGACAGATTCTTGCGTAAGTCTTTGATTTCGCTACATCAGGGGTAGCGTTTTTGTCCCTACAAGGCGTCGGCGGTCGGGGTTGGCAGGTTCAGTGTCTGGAAGAGCTCCTTCTGTTCAGCGCTTAGCGTCGAAAGACCTGAGGCGGCCTGTTCCCGGTGCAGGGTGACTTGGTGGAACTGAATGCGTCGGGCCATCTCCAGTGCCCGCTCGGGTGAGTATGGGTTGCCTCGGTCCTTGAGCCGCATGCGCAGCACGCGGTAGAGGACCAGCGCGAGGAAGCAGATCAGCGCATGGGCGCGAATGCGATTGGGCAGGCGGTGGAACACCGGCGCGATGTCGATCTCGGACTTCAGCACCCGGAAGCCACGCTCAATGTCGGCCAGCGCCTTGTAGCGAGCCACGACGTCGGCAGCAGTAAGGTCCGGCACGTTAGTCACCAGGATCAGTTTGCCGTCCATCATGCGTGCACGCGTGAGCGCACGCTCGTCGATGTCATAGGTGAACCGATCCGACTTCAGGTTGACCTTGATGATCGAGGCAAGCTTTTCTTCGCACACGGCCTGGTAGAAGCGCGCCTTAGCGCCACTGTCCGAGAGCTGCCGTCCCTTGAAGCGCCGACCACCGTCCTGCCCGTCAAGCTTGCCGGCCAGACGTGCAGCCTCAGTTTCGAGTTCGGCGATACGCGCATCGCGCCGTGTCGTGAGCTCAGCGGCCAACTCCGGTTGATGCGCAACGATCAGGCGCTGGCCCTGCCATTGGAATTCCCCGAGCATTTCCGTCTGTGCTTTCAGGCAGGTCTGCGAGTGGAACTCGGCAAGCAACTCGTCAAAGTCGCTATAGCGACGCGCCGGCACGGCCAGGATGAATTCCAGCGGCCGGTCGTGAACCTGAATCGCCTGTACCGCTTCCAGGTTGTCCAGCGACAGCAGCCCGCGGTCGGCCACCAGCACCACACGGCGAATCGGATAACGCGCCAGCACCTTCTTGAGTGTGGGCACCAGCGTATGCGTTTCGGCCGCATTGCCGGCGAACACTTCGTGATGAATCGGCAATCCTTCGGCGGTCTGTACAACGCCGAGCATCACCTGTCGCGCAATATCGCCTTCCTTGGCCAGGCCGAATTGCCGCAACTCGCCGACCAGTTCGGACTGACCTTCGGTGCGAATCGTGGTCAGGTCATAGAAGACGATCGACAGTTCCTGGTCGATCAGCGGGCGCAGCAGCGACGCGAGCGTGTCATCGATCGCGTCGGCGCAGTCCGCCAGGGTATCCATGGTGCGCAGCAAGCGCTGATGCGTAACGGCGTCGGCTGCGACCTCGGGCACTCGCGTGCCTTCGAGCCAGCGCGAGATACCCAGTTTCGATTCGGGATCGCACAGCCGGTTGAACACCATCACGCGCAGCAGACGCTCAGCGTCGAATTGGCGATGTGGACGCAAGATACGTCGCAACGCATCGTCCAGGCCGAGTTCCTTCCACAACGCGGTGAGCATCCACGTATCGCCCACCGTCAATGCCGGCGCAAACGACACCTCGCCGGTGCCCTGCTCGAGCGTGGGCTTGCCCGCGGCGCGCAGTAGCCCACTGATGAGCGCATTGCTCTCGCCGGCGAGGAGCGCTTCAAGGCGCCCGAGCGTGGCGATCACACGCTGGCGCGAGACGCCGCGCTCGTCGCGAAACGATTCCACCAGCTTCACGTACTGGCGTTTGTCGGAGGTGGTGATCTTCACGAACATGTCGCCACTTTAGGCGACACAAGGCTGGGAAACAAGGGCTCACAGAAAATTTCGTGTCACTACAACGCATCGACAACCACGGACGCCAAGTGTTTGATCTATAAGGTGCTCTGGGTCGAAATTGCCTCAAATTCCGGCCGGAAATGTCGAACTCGGG
>NZ_JAAGPQ010000206.1:0-1536 GCF_017104985.1 Paraburkholderia sp. Ac-20342
CAGCGGGTGCAGGCGCGGCGGCGGGAGCCGGCGCCGCGGCGGCCGCGCCGCCTGCTGCCGCCTCGACCAGCGCGATTACCGTACCCTGCGAAACCTTGTCGCCCGGCTTGATGCGCACTTCCTTGACGGTGCCGGCGGTGTCGCTCGGCACTTCCATCGACGCCTTGTCGGATTCGAGCGTCAGCAGCGACTGCTCCTGCTCGATGACGTCGCCCGGTTTGATATTGACTTCGATGACGTCGACGTCCTTGAAGTCACCGATGTCCGGCACTTTTACTTCGACGAGACTCATAGTGTCCCCTTCTCCTGTTGATCGTGATGAGCGGAGAACTCGCAACATTCGGTCGGACAGGCGCCACAAGCACGGACAGAATCATCCTTTGCCGTCCGCCCAAGGACGCGCCTTTCTTTTGCCTACTTTTCTTTGGAAGACAAAGAAAAGTAGGTGCCGCCCCGCACAGGGGCGACGCCAATAGACCGTCATGAAAGCAAGTTCAACGAGAGACGCGGATCACAGACAACACGCCCGCGCCCCGCGCACCTCACCACATCAAAGAATCACACGCCGGAAATCGGCAAGAATCGAACCCAGGTACGCGTTGAAGCGCGCGGCTTCCGCTCCGTCGATCACGCGATGGTCGTACGATAGCGACAGCGGCATGGTCAGGCGCGGCACGAACTGCTTGCCGTCCCACACCGGCTTCATCGCGCTGCGCGACAGACCGAGAATCGCGACTTCGGGCGCATTGATGATCGGCGTGAAATGCGTGCCGCCAATGCCGCCCAGCGACGAGATCGAGAAGCAGCCGCCCTGCATCTGGTCCGGCTTCAGCTTGCCTTCGCGCGCGGCCTTCGACAGATCGGCCATTTCCTTCGCGATGTCGACGAGACCCTTCTTGTCCGCGTCGCGAATCACCGGAACGACGAGGCCGTTCGGCGTGTCCGCGGCGAAACCGATGTGGTAGTACTGCTTGAACACCAGGTTGTCGCCGTCGAGGCTCGCGTTGAACGTCGGGAATTTCTTCAGGGCCGCCACGCAGGCCTTGATCACGAACGCGAGCATCGTGAACTTGACGCCCGCCTTTTCGTTCTCCTTGTTCAGCTTCACGCGCAGCGCTTCGAGCTCGGTGATGTCCGCTTCGTCGTTATTCGTGACGTGCGGAATCATGACCCAGTTGCGATGCAGGTTCGCGCCCGAAATCTTCTTGATGCGCGAGAGCGGCTTCGGATCGACCGGGCCGAACTTCGTGAAGTCGACCTTCGGCCACGGCAGCAGGTTCAGCTCGCCGCCGCTCGCCGGCGCGGCCGCGCCAGCCGGCGCCGCGCGCTGGCCCGTCATCACGCCCTTCACGAACGCGGTCACGTCGGCCTGGGTGATGCGGCCCTTCGGACCCGAGCCCTTCACCTGGCCGACGTCGACGCCGAGTTCGCGCGCGAACTTGCGCACCGACGGCGACGCGTGGCTCGGCAGGCGCGAACCGCCCTCGCCGGCCGGGATCGACGGCGCCTGCGCGAGCGCGGACGGCGCGACCGGAG
>NZ_JAAGPQ010000207.1:0-238 GCF_017104985.1 Paraburkholderia sp. Ac-20342
GAAAAAAAAAAAAACAAAAACTTATCGGAGAACACTCGTATTAGACAGAATGACAAGCAAACAAATATGATTATTGTGCTATATGTGAGTAACAACATAAGTAATGCTGTATGTGTTGTGAAATATTAACGTAGATCGTATGATATAGTCTAGCAGATTAACAGGCTTGCCAGTCAATATAAACTGTCGAGTACATTCTGTATACACGAGATTCTGTACTGTATAGTAACTGTGCTAT
>NZ_JAAGPQ010000208.1:0-1668 GCF_017104985.1 Paraburkholderia sp. Ac-20342
GGACTCACAAATTTTGTCGAGGCCAGATTGAAATGTCCGGTTTCTGGCTAGATAGAAATGTCCGGTTTCACATTGGTTTTGGTCCTGTTTCTTTTTATGTTTGTGGGTTGGGGCGGCGCAGCCGCCCCCCGTTCCCGCATTGATTTGGCACTGACTTCCAGCACGGCATGGTTGATGTCGGCAGCGTCGATGGCCCGCTGTTTCTTCAGCCCGATCAGTGCTTTCTTCGCGCGGACCGCTTCGCCAGCATGGGTGCGTGACGGCGAGCCCGCCGCGCGGCGATCATCACGGATTGCCTGGACGCACCGGGCCACCTCCAGCACGCTCGCAAGCCGCTTGTTCTCGACCTCCGCCCCCTGATCGACACGCGCGATGCGATCGTATTGCCGGCAGGGCAGCACCGCCCCCTGGGCCTGAACCTCGATCACGCCGTCCGGAAACTCGACCACCTCGGCATATTCATGCATCAGCGTACGGGCATATGGCGTGTCCTCCAGCAGGTACATCACGCGGTCGTACTGCACCGTCAGTGCATTGGATATCCTGCGTGGCACGCGATAGGCCAGGATCTGCCTCAGATCCTCGTCACTGTGCAATGGCCGGTGCGCGTCGTGATCGCTCTTCGGTGGCCTGCCGAAACGCCGGTTGAAGTCAGCGATGAAGGAGGGCGCATACGCGTTGGCCGCTTCCTTCGTGCTGATGCCGCGCAGCCGCAGCTCCTTGACGAGCCGGTCCTGCAGCGTCAGGTTGGCGCGCTCCACCCGGCCCTTGGCCTGACTCGTGTTCGCACAGAACGCATCAATGTTCAGTTCATACAGTGCCCGGCCGAACTGCGTCACCCCTTTGCCGGCCGTCTCCGAGCGCTGCTTCACGTAAAAGACGCTCGCCTTGTCGCTGTAGAACGCCACCGGCTTGCCGTGCGCATCCAGATACTTCTGCAGCGCCTCGAAGTAGCTGAAGGTCGACTCCGTCGCCGTGAAGTGCAGGGTCATCAGCCGCCCGGTCGCATCGTCGATGAACACCAGCAGCGTGCAGGCCGGCGAACGGTCCTCGAACCAGCGATGGTCGCTACCATCGATCTGCACCAGTTCACCCAGGCACGCACGACGGTTGCGCGGCTGGTAGACCTTCGGCGGGCGCTGCCGGCGCGGGATCCACAGCCCTGCATCGTACATCCACTGCCGCACGGTCTCCTTGGCCAGCAGGATGCCGTGACACTCATGGAGCTTCTCGCGCGCCAGCGTCGGACCAAAATCGGCATAGCGCTCGCGAATGATCGCGATCACCCGTGCCCGCACGTTCATCGACAACTGCCGGTTGCTCGGTTTGCCGCGTCGGGCCGACACCAGACCCGCGGCACCCGCCGCCTCGAAACGGCGTCGCAGACGTGAGATCTGCCGCTCGGACAACCCCAGCCGCTCAGCCGCAAACACGCCGCTGAGCCGTCCTTCAACGAGTGCCTCAATCACCTTGACGCGCTGCAGTTCCTTCATGCTGATCGTCACCAGTCCAGGTTCGTTCATCACGGGCTCCGTCGTCTGCATGCAGTTGCAGGATGCGCCGAGGAGAACCCTTAAACCGGACATTTCTAACTGGCCCAAACCGGACATTACTAAATGGCCGTCACAAATTTATGGGTGATAATTTATGTTATGTAAAATTAAATAA
>NZ_JAAGPQ010000209.1:0-1635 GCF_017104985.1 Paraburkholderia sp. Ac-20342
CGAGGCCGTGTGAAAACGAATTGATCGTCTAAACTGAATCAACGCGTTGAGACCGGGTGACTCATGAAGCGATTCGTTGAAGGCGATGACCGCAAGCAGGTCGCACTACTTCCCGAATGCGTCGATGACTACATTGGACAGGACAATCCGGTCAGGGTCATCGATGCCTTCGTCGACGAACTGGACCTGACGGACCTTGGTTTCAACGGTACCACACCGGCGCTCACGGGCCGTCCGTCCTATCACCCAGGCGTGATGCTCAAGATCTATATCTACGGATATCTGAACCGCGTACCCTCCAGCCGGCGACTTGAGCGCGAATGTCAGCGCAATGTCGAGTTGATGTGGCTGACAGGACGTCTGGCCCCAGACTTCAAGACGATCGCCGACTTTCGCCGCGACAACGGACCGGCCATCCGCAACGTATGCCGTCGATTCGTCGAACTGTGCCGCGGACTGAAACTGCTATCCAGCGATATGGTGGCCATCGACGGCAGCAAGTTCAAGGCGGTGAATAGCCGTGACAGGAACTACACGGCAGGCAAGATCGACAAGCGTCAGCAGCAGATCGAGGAAAGCGTGCAGCGATATCTCGACATGATTGAAACCGCAGACCGGACCAGCCCGACAGGTTTCGATGTGAAGACTGTGCGCCTGTACGAGAAGATCGCGCTCTTACGTCAGCGGATGCGTGAGCTCGAGCAGATCAAGGAGCAACTGAAGACGCAACCGGACAGACAGCTATCGCTGACTGACCCGGATTCGCGCTCTATGACCAGCGGCGGCAAGAGAACTGGAACGGTTGGCTACAACGTTCAAACCGCCGTGGATACGAAGCATCATCTGATCGTCGAACACGAGGTAACGAATATCGGGGGCGATCACGGTCAACTCAGCAGGATGGCTGTGTCGGCGAAGAACGCGATGGGCAAGCTAAAGCTGAAGGCGCTGGCTGACCGTGGCTACTTCAGTGGTCCGGACATCCGTGCATGTGAACTGGCCGGGATCACCGCGTATGTCCCGAAACCACTTACCTCAGCGTCAAGGAAGAAAGGGCTCTTTACCAAACGCGACTTCATCTACGTTGCAAGGAACGATGAGTATCGATGCCCCGCCGGCGAGCGCGCCGTTCTTCGATTCAAGACCGTTGAGAATGGCATGAATCTGCACGTGTACTGGCCCAGCGCCTGCCCGCGTTGCCATCTGAAGGAGCGATGTTCACCCAGCGAATACCGCCGTATCCGACGATGGGAGCACGAACATGTATTGGAAGCCATGCAGCGTCGACTCGACCGGAAGCCTGATGCAATGACCATCCGAAGAAGCACTGTTGAACACGTCTTCGGCACGCTGAAGCACTGGATGGGGGCCACACACTTCCTGACCCGGACGCTCGGACGGGTGAGCACCGAAATGAGCCTTCAGGTGCTGGCCTACAACCTCAAGCGCGTCCTGAATATACTCGGGGTTGCCGGAATGATGAAGGCGATGAGGATGGCTGCAAGCTGAGGCCCTGAGGGGCTTCGTTGCGCTCGCGATGTTCGATTAGCGCAAGCTCGACGCATCTCACCTGATCGACCCGACCGGCAACTTCGCCCTAAGCGGCGAAAATGGCGTTTCCACACGGCCTCGGCC
>NZ_JAAGPQ010000210.1:0-1582 GCF_017104985.1 Paraburkholderia sp. Ac-20342
TCAGTATCCTGACTGCCGATAATAGTATTCTGCCAAAGCGAAATACCTCGCAACGCCCATCCCATCAGTGATTCGCTCCACGCCCGCGCTCTTTTTTCTTCATCTCTTGGTAGTTGTACTTATTTGACCTCCGTCGACAATGCTCTGCAAAATTTGTTCTTGAAAGGAACTCATGTTCTATATTCGAACGTGATAAATGCGATTTGCCCTGATGATTCGGCCAGATCGTGTACGACTCTTCGGCATGTTTCTCAGGGTCTCCCAAACCATACATGGGACAGTCAATGAACGGGAACCAATCCGTCAACGTCCAGAGTTTCATCAACGAGCAACCATTCAGCGGGTTCCAGTGGCTCGTGTTTTTCATGTGTTTCATCATTGTCCTGCTGGACGGGTTTGACACCGCAGCGATCGGCTTTATTGCACCCTCCCTGCTGGGCGAATGGCATCTGGGCAAGCCCGACCTCGCCCCCGTTCTGAGCGCCGCGCTCTTTGGCCTCGCGTGCGGCTCTCTCGCGGCCGGTCCGCTCTCGGACCGGCTCGGGCGTCGCTCACTGCTTCTTGGTGCCGTGATGGTATTCGGTCTGGCCTGCCTGGGCTCGGCCTTTGCCGGCTCGCTCGACACGCTTACCGTACTGCGCTTTGTCACCGGCCTCGGGCTTGGCGCTGCAATGCCGAATGCCGTCACGCTCATGGGTGAATTCTGCCCTGATCGTCGTCGTGCGACGGTCATCAACCTGATGTTCTGTGGTTTCCCGCTTGGCGCGGCACTTGGCGGCTTTCTCGCGGCCTGGATGATTCCAAACTTTGGCTGGCGCAGCGTGCTGGTCTTCGGCGGCGTCATGCCTCTTCTGCTCACCGCGCTGCTGGCCACGAAGATGCCGGAGTCGGTGCGGTTTATGGTGGCTGCTGCAAAGCCGCACCAGCTCATCCAGCGAACGCTTGGTCGAATCTCGCAGGCGGCTTTCAATGCAGAGCACTTCGTCCTGAGCGAGAGTGCACAGGCGACCGGTCGCAAGGGTCCCGGCGTCGTTCTGTCCAGGTCATACCTGGTCGGCTCGCTGATGCTGTGGCTGGCCTACTTCATGGGTCTTGTGATCTTTTACGCATCGATCAACTGGATGCCAATTCTGCTCAAGGACGCGGGACTCGCCCAGAAGAACGCAACAATCATTTCGGCGCTCTTTCCGCTGGGTGGCGTTGGTGCGGTGCTGAGTGGCGTTCTGATGGATCGCCTCAACGCGACCCGGGTAGTCGCGGTCTGCTATGCACTGACGGCTGTAAGCGTCTACGCGATCGGCCAGGCAGCCGGCAATGTCGGAGCCCTAGTTCTGACCGTATTCCTTGCCGGCATCCTGATGAACACAGCGCAATCATCGATGCCCGCACTTGCGGCCGCCTTCTATCCGACCGCAGGCCGCGGCACCGGCGTGGCATGGATGCTTGGCATCGGCCGGTTCGGTGGCATTGCCGGCTCCTTCCTCGTTGCGGAGCTTACCCGGCGTCACTTTGGGTTTGCTGACGTGTTCTCGACCGTTGCAGTCGCTGGTGTGGTTTCCTGCGTCGCGCTCCTGATCAAGCA
>NZ_JAAGPQ010000211.1:0-1484 GCF_017104985.1 Paraburkholderia sp. Ac-20342
AGTCCGGCCTGAATAATTCGTTTTGCGCGGCGTTAGCCCTCATGCCGTGAAGACGACAGTGGTCGAGCGGTTGAGCAAAGCGAACAGAACAAGGGCGCAAAGAAGCCGCAGCTTCCTGAGGATCATGCGCAGATTGTGGCCGGCGCCGCACAGGACGGCGTGAATTGCATCACCGAGTGCGCCTTTGAGCCAGTTCCGATCGAGTTTGCCGTCCGCCTTCATGTGACCGATGGCAGGCTCGATCGCGCTTCGCCGTCGGATCATCGCGCGCAGCCCGCGCGTGATACCGCGCCGCAATCCCGGGTGGTAGATCTTCACACCCTCAACGGCAACACCCTTGTAGCCGCGATCGACGATGGCGACTTCCGGCTTCACGTCGCTCAAGATCGCCGCTTGCTCCAACGCCTCAGCCAGCGTGTGACCGTCGTATGGGTTGCCCGGCATCGAGCGGGCACCTACCACGAGCCCCTCTTTGTGGGTCGTCGTGATCGACACTTTGACACCGAACTCGTACGGCGTGCGAGCCTTGCCCTTCGCCAAACACTCGACTTCCGGCGCATGCAGCGCGTACAGCTTGTTCTTGTCCTTCTGCCTTTGCGACAAGATTCGCTTGGTGCGGCCGATCAACTCGTGCAGCGCGCTGCGCCCAGTGTGGGCGACTGAATCGAGCTGACGCTCGACGTCACGCATGACTCGGCCAACGCGAGAGCGCAACGTGCGCAGAGCTTTCCTCATTCGCTTGTATTGCTTGGCGTGCGCGTAGCGGCTGATTTGGCTGGCCAGGCGCGGGGCCTCGCGATTGTAGTTCTGCCGCAATTTCAATCCGTGCCGCGCCGCAGCCTTCACCAGATGTTCGCGACACCGCTCGAGCAAGCGTGAATCAGTGGGATGGGCGATCGCTTTTTGCATGACCGTCGTGTCGACGATCACGTGCTTCACACTTGAGGCCTTGATCACACCGGCACGCTTGGCGGCTTCGATCGTCTCGGCCAGCAACTCTTCGACGCCGGCTTCGCCCAGACGCTTACGCCAGCGCGTGAGACTCGACGGATCAATCGGCGCTTCGGTCTGCAAGTACGTCTCGCCGGTGAAAACCTGCCAATACGGATTCTCCACCCATTGCCAGACGACTTCCTCGTCGGACAGGTCGAACGCATGCTGGAGGTACAGTAGGCCGGCGATTAGCCTTGGGGATGTGGCCGGTCTCCCTTTGCGCGATACGAAGCTCTCGCTCATCGACGCGCCCAATCGGTTCCAGTTGATCAGATCGGCCAAACCGACCAACGGATGCTTCAAATTGATCTGTTCACGCAGCGGTTGCCGGAAGAAATCTCCCTCCGTCACAGGCGCCTTCGGACCCATCCGCACCTCGTCAAAAAATGCAGGAATTACGCGTTAATATGCCTGCTTCCTGCAATTCCCTCAACCCCATTCAGAGCGCAAAGCCTTGCACCATAAGGCTTCGAGGATTGTTCAGGCTCGAC
>NZ_JAAGPQ010000212.1:0-1373 GCF_017104985.1 Paraburkholderia sp. Ac-20342
CGGGTAGGCATAGGACTGTGTTAATGGGATGGTCGCCCCCGCCTCCCCGGCAAGAGTACGCTATGGAGGCAATCACCAAGGGGAACCATCATGGAAGAAGTAACGCTTGTCGGAATCGATCTTGGTAAGCATTCATTCCATCTGCATGCCCAAGACCGAAAGGGCAAAGAGATCTTTCGCCGGAAGGTAACACGCCGACAACTCGTTGAGCTGTTCGTGAACTTTCCTGCGTGCACGATTGCTATGGAGGCGTGCGCCGGCGCGCATTTCATGGCTCGCACGTTGGCTGGTTTCGGCCATCAAGTCCGGCTGATTGCGCCACACCTCGTTCGGCCATTCGTCAAAAGCAATAAAAACGATTTCGCCGATGCCGAGGCGATCTGCGAAGCTGCCTCGCGCCCGTCCATGCGATTCGTTACACCTCGAACCGAACCTCAGCAGACACTTTCGGCACTCCATCGAGTTCGAGAATCATTCGTGCGTGAGCGCGTATGCACTGGAAACCAGGTTCACGGAATTCTCCTGGAATTCGGTATCAGTCTGCCGGTAGGCTGCACCGTGCTGAAGCGACTGCCAGCAATCATCGCGCAATACTCACTTCCTCCCCGCCTCGTGGTGCTGCTTGAACGGCTTCACGCCCACTACAAGTATCTCGACGAACAGATTGCGGAACTCGACAAGGATCTGGTTCGCCAGTTGGGCGAAGATGATCTCGGGCAGCGGCTTTTGACCATCCCCGGTGTCGGCCCAATCACTGCAAGCGTGCTATCAAGCGAGGTCGGAGACGGGAAACAGTACCGGAGCAGTCGAGACTTCGCTGCTTCAATTGGCCTTGTTCCGCGTCAGCACAGTACAGGTGGAAAGGCGAATCTGCTCGGCATTAGCAAGCGAGGGGACAAGAACATCAGGCGCTTGCTCGTACAGTGTGCCCGTTCTTATATGCGCGACGTCGCAAGGAGGGCTGGCCCTCTGGCGGATTGGGTACGCACGCTACTCGCTCGACGACACTCGAGCGTTGTGGCCTGTGCGCTGGCCAACAAGCTGGCGAGGATCGCATGGGCGATAGCTGCACGACACACGGTTTTCGAAACGGCTGGATACCAATTACAGAAGGGTTGAACAAACTCAATAGCGTTTTACCAACCATCTGGTTTTGCGATCGCTGGAAATTGATGACGTGAACGGCATACCGGCCTGAACGAACAACCCGATAGTCACGAAGGCTCCAAAAGCCGATGTGTTTTTTAGGATCGTCAGGCGCGACTCTCATCGTGGCGCTGAGGAAAAAACCTCAACGAAGACGCCGAATAGATTTGAGCAAGCCCGAAACATCGTTGAACCCAGCATTGCAAAAATGGGGGCGACCATAGATT
>NZ_JAAGPQ010000213.1:0-1341 GCF_017104985.1 Paraburkholderia sp. Ac-20342
CGACGTATAGGCGCCCTGCACGTGTGCCGCGTCAAGCAGGTCATCCCATGCGTCCTCGCCGTGCTCGCGGCGCACCAGCTCTTCCAACAGGTTGAAGACGATTCCTTTCACGCTGTACTCCCGTTTTCCCGTTAAGAGCAGCAAGTCATACTCGATACCCGGAGTCATGCGCATTGCGACCTTGTCCGTATAGTGCGTGCTGGGGATGGCCGGCCTCATCAGCAACGCACCGACTCAGAGCCGCGACCATGGCAGCGTTTTCTGGCAGACCAGCCGCAGTGCCAAGGCCGAAGACGCAATAGCGATCAGCAGCGTGATCGCCGGGTCACAGACCTGCGGAATCGATATGGTGAACGCCAGCATGTCAACGAAGTGCGCATGCGAATGCGCCGCCGGCAAGCCACCGCTATGCGGCTTACCTCTTTGCGGTAGCAATTCTCCAGGGCAAATCCAGAGCAGTCTGGCAACCAGTAGTAAGCAAACGACAAGTACCGGGTTTAACCACGAGCGAGCACTACATATTTCCCTTCATGTGATGGGAAGCCTTGTACCTGGAGCGCGCGCAATTAGCATATTTGCCTTCGATTCACCGGACGATGCCAACTCAATGTCGCCCCCGCAATGAACCTCATACGGGTCGCATGCGCCTGGCGATCCTACCAGCGCCTGCGCGCATCGACAGCAACTGGCATGCCTCGTCATTTCAATTGCAAGATCCAGCCGACGTGTCGCTTCATGCGAGAAAGTCTTCCTTCGCAAATGCCTAAGCCCTATTCTTACCCCGATCAGGACTGCCAGACCCATAGCCGCCACTATTGTAAAAATAAAAACGAATTCGGGACGCATTTTATGGCCATAGAAATAGTTATTTATATATTTTTTTAATAAATTATTAAAACAGTAACCGCACGATTATGCATGGAAAATACACCCCTGCATATCAATAAGATTACCGCAAGGTCAGTCGCATCATATTTTTTCATTCTAATTACACGACTGAGGTATCACTCGCCATTCGTCAATTTTTTATAATTAAATCAATTAATTCGCGCCTTCAATATTAAGATCCAATAATCCGAAAGCAAAAAAAACAAGTGATGCAATGAACCGCCATACCCAGTCATCGCCATCTCCAAATATTAATGTGCAATCAGCCGTTATCCACTAGAATCCATAATAATATTAAATGGAAGCAGTACTTTCTATACATATCATTCTTATAATTTTATCCTCAGCAGGAAGATTAAAAAAGTGAGCTTAGTGCCAAATTTTGGCAGATTCACGCCAATGTCCGTTGATCTGCCAGAGCTTCCGAACCCTCTGGTTGTCGTCGTTGCGTAC